>NZ_JADKNF010000004.1:99194-289070 GCF_017808125.1 Pseudoalteromonas sp. PA2MD11 | reverse complement strand
CAATCCCGGATCGAGTGAAGAAAATGTGCAATCGGGAATGGATTAAATTGATTTAATCTTTATGCGGAATGGTATAATTCGTCTTTTATTAATGAGCTTTGTCTCTTCATTGTGCATGACGAATTACCACGCTGTTTGGTTTCGCTTCGCTCTACCCAACCTACGCCAGACCTCAAAACTTTACTCTTTCAACTTTCCCCTCGCTAACTCTCGTTTATAACACTCATTCCCCTTGTTTTTGCTCTGCTTTGGCTAGTTGAATGTATTTTGTTTCGACTAGTTGTGACAGGGGAACAAGTTCGAAGCCCTGTTGTTGTAGCTCTGGGAGGGCTTGTTGTAGAAAAGCAACGGTTTCTGGGTAGGGGTGGGCAATGGCGATTGCGTAGTTGAAGTGTTGAGCTTTGGTTTTTAGCTCTTCTAGTTGGTGTTGTAACTGACTTTGGGTGACATTGTTATCAAGAAATACATGGCGAGATACATTAGCTACACCATACAGATTAGCAACATTTTGAGCTTCACTTTGACTCGTTGTACGGCTGTCTAAGAAGTACAAACCACGTTTCTTTAAAACTTCCATCGTCCATTTCATTGGCTCTGTAAGCTGTGTTAGCTCAGATCCCATGTGGTTATTGACCCCTTTTACTTGTGGTAAAGAGGCTAACGCATGACCAAGGGTTGTTTGTAACTCTGACTTACTCATAGTATTGGTGAGTGCACCCGGACCAAGTGCTTTACTTTTATCAAGCGCTTGCATTGGTACATGTAAAAGTAACTCTTTGTGGGTTCTACTGGCGCGCTCTGCAAATATTTGTGAATAGGGAGTATGGGGCAAGATCGAGAAGGTCACTTGCCCTGGTAAGTTTAATATTTCAAGATCGCGCTGATGGTTGCCTATATCATCAATTACTATGGCTATTTGCTTTGCTTGGCAGAATAGCGGTAGGCAACATACGGCGAGTAATAAGCCTTTTTTTAAGTTCACTTTTTGTAATTATTATATCCGTTGTGAGCATTTACTTACTGCATAATAACGAGCTGCTTTGCTGTAAGTTGCTTTTTGTCTTGTCTATCTAGAAGTGAGCTAAAAAGCGCCAATTCTTGGATATTTTTTATTATAACGCCTTGGTCAATTTCTGAAAGCATTGTTTGATTAATACTCACATCTGGAGTGATCCCCTTCCCATCGATAGATTGACCTAAAGGTGTGTAATAACGTGCTGTAGTCAGTTTTAATGCGGTATTACCGTTACCTAGAGGTATCAATGATTGCACTGAGCCTTTACCAAATGAAGTTTCGCCAATTAGCACCGCTCGTTGATTGTCTCTCAGTGCTGCTGCGAGTATTTCAGCTGCAGAGGCTGAGTTTTCGTTAATTAGCACGGCAATAGGAGCGCCACTGAGTATGTCGCCTTTATGGGCTTTAAACTTCTGATTAGCTTCATTAAAGCGACCTTTGGTGGATACGATGGTGCCGTTATCTAAAAACAGATCTGCAACTTCAATCGCCCCTTGTAATGTACCGCCAGGGTTATCTCGTAAATCAATGATTAAACCTGAAAGAGGGAAACTATTGGTGACCTGCATTTTTGCAAGCTCTCGAGCAACATCGTGCAATGTATGATTGTTAAATGCATTGATACTGATCAGTGCAACGCCTGTATCTGCTAAATGGCCATGAACGCTTTGTAAGTTGATTTGTTGGCGCTTAACCGAGAAATTAAGCTCAGTATTTGTCTCTCTTTTAACAACTACATCAACGGCGTTCTCACCGCTTTGGCGAATCAACTTAGCCACTTCTTCGATGCTTTTGTCTAAAATAGGCTGTTGATTAATCGCAATAACTTCATCATTTACCTGAAGACCCGCAAGCGCCGCAGGTGAGTTATTAATAGTGTTAACAATATACACTCGACCCTCTTCAATTTTTACTTCTATACCGAGTCCTGTGTATCTACCATTAGTGCTACTGAAGATAGCATCGAGCTCAGTTTCGTCGAGATATTTTGAATATGGATCAAGGCGCTCGAATAACGCTTCGACTTGTAAGTTATCAGGCTGAGTTACAAATGCGTTTTGCAGTTTAAGATCATCAACATAATACGTATGAATATTAAATAGGATTTCGTTTAGTTGCTGATGCTGTAGTGATTGTAACGAGGGTTTTGCAACAGCCTGAAACGATTGCAATATCAGGCATAGCAAGCTGACAAGTAATAGAAAAGACAGCTGAGTAAAAAACTTAGCTGGGGAAAAACGAGCATTGTAAGAGTAAGTTGTGTTTAGCATCAGCTGCTCCTCATAGAGTGCAGCTATTTAATCAATTAAATGCGTCTGCACCATTTTACAGGATTTACTGCGCGTCCTTTGTGGCGTATTTCAAAGTATAGACCAGGATCGGGTTGTCCGCCGCTTTGACCGACTAATGCAATTGTTTCGCCTTCTCTAACAAGGTCGCCAACATCGCGAAGTAGAGTTTGAGCGTGACCATATAAGCTCATAAAGCCATCGCCATGATCAATAGCGATAACCCAGCCAAAGCCATTTAGCCAGTCAGCGTAAACCACTTGGCCGTTCTGTACGCTTTTAACATTACTGCCTTCTTTGGCGCTGATAAGTACGCCTTTCCAATCTATGTTGCCGTGCTTGCGCTGTCCAAAGCGGTGGCG
This sequence comes from Pseudoalteromonas sp. PA2MD11, assembly GCF_017808125.1. NCBI lineage: Bacteria > Pseudomonadati > Pseudomonadota > Gammaproteobacteria > Alteromonadales > Pseudoalteromonadaceae > Pseudoalteromonas > Pseudoalteromonas sp. PA2MD11. Next base: position 286,404 of record NZ_JADKNF010000004.1, on the reverse strand, counting down.
TAATGCTCCTTTGGTTGGCCAGTCGAGTTTGCCCTTACTACTTTGTAAGCCTAGTAATTCAACTTTTTCGTTTCGCTCTTGTTCAAGCTCTTCAATGGCGGTGATCAGGGTTTGCTCATTTTCTTTTAAGTAATCAATTGAGCTCTTCGTTTCTTTTAACGCTGACTGGAGTTTATTGAGGTTAGTTTTACGCTCTTGCTGTGCATTGACTAAAGCTTGCTGGCGTCTTTTTTGCTCATCATATAAGGCAACTAGACGTTGTTTGGTTTTTTCAAGCTCAGCTTGGTTGTCTGCAATTTCTTGCTGTAGTGCTTTGAGCTCTTCGATTTGTTCGATACGTGCTTTATTTAGGTAATTGTAATAACTTAATGTGCGCTCAATTTTGGCTGTGTCTTGTTGGTTAAGCAACATCTTTGAGTAGTCATGACTACCCGCCATATAGGCACTTTTTAGTTGTGCAGCTAATAAGGTTTGGCGCTGTGTTTGCTGGGCTTTAAGTTGCTCAGCTTTAGCTTGTTGTTCGCGTTGTTGTTGCTCATTTTCTTTAACAGATTGGGCGGCAAGGTTTAATGCTTTGGCATTTTTGGCGATGTCGAGCTCATGGGCGCGCAGATCTTTACGCATTTGAGCAATGGACTTGCGTTGACCTTTAAGCTCAGCCTCTGTTTTTTGTAAAGCTGATTGAATGTCTGATAAGTCTTTTTTGGTTTGATCTTCATTAGCAACAACCGTAGTTGCTACTAATGAAGTCAGTATTAAACCAGTTTTAAGGAAGTGGTTAATACATTTACTCATAGCTTATTTCAGCGTCATGATTGGTTTACCAGTCATTTCACTTGGCTGCTCTAAGCCGAGTAGGTGAAGCATGGTTGGAGCCACGTCACTCAATGTTTTACCATCATGTGGTGTTGCATCACGGCCAACATAGATAAATGGCACTGGCTCACTGGTGTGTGCGGTATGTGCTTGGCCCGTTGCTGGGTTAGCCATTTGTTCAGCATTACCATGATCGGCAGTAATAAGCGCTTCACCACCATGTTCTTCAAGTGCTGCAACTACACGACCAATACAATGATCAACTGCTTCACATGCTTTCACTGCTGCTTCGAATACGCCAGAGTGACCTACCATGTCTCCGTTAGGGTAGTTACAGATGATGGCATCGTATTTACCGCTAGCGATTGCTTCAACAAGTTTATCGGTCAGCATTTCAGAGTTCATTTCTGGTTGCAGATCGTAGGTTGCTACTTGTGGTGATGGAATCAGTTCGCGAGTCTCACCAACAAATTCATCTTCACGACCACCACTAAAGAAAAAGGTCACGTGTGCGTATTTTTCTGTTTCAGAAATACGTAGCTGTGTTTTACCTTGTTTCTCTAACCATTCGCCTAATACATTTGTTAAAGGCTCCGGAGCAAACGCAATCGGCGCTTTAATGTCTGCTGCGTACTCTGTCATCATTACAAATGCACTTAACTTAGGTGATTTTTTCTTATCAAAACCACTGAAGTCACCATCAACAAAGGCACGAGTCATTTCACGTGCTCGGTCTGCTCTGAAGTTAGCAAAGATAACAGTGTCGCCGTCATTGATCTCTGCAGCTGTTTGGCCTTCTGGCACAACAGTTGTTGCAGCCACGAACTCGTCGTTCTCGTCACGTGCATAAGCGGCTTCTAGTGCGGTTACACCGTCAGTGTAGCTGTATTCAGCAATGCCACTCACCATAACATCATAAGCAAGCTCGACACGATTCCAACGGTTATCACGGTCCATTGCATAATAACGACCAACAAGCGTGGCTAAACGGCCACAGCCAAGTTCAGCAAATACAGCTTCGATACGCTCAATTGACGCTTTTGCGCTACGTGGTGGCGTGTCTCGACCGTCTAAGAAACCGTGGAAGTAAACTTCTTTTGCCCCACGCTTAGCAGCTAGTTCGATTGTTGCAACAATGTGGTCTTCGTGACTATGAACACCACCTGGACTTAAAAGACCCATAATATGCACGGCTTTACCTGCATTTACAGCTTTGTCGATATTATCAACAAGCGCTGGGTTGCTATCGAACTCACCATCATCAATGGCTTTAGTGATGCGAGTAAAATCTTGGTAAACGATACGGCCAGCACCTAAATTTACATGGCCTACTTCAGAGTTACCCATTTGTCCTGCAGGTAAACCAACATCAAGTCCCGAACCTGAAATTAATGTATGTGGGCGGGTTGCCCAAAGGTTGTCGAGTACTGGGGTATTAGCAGCAAGTATGGCGTTACTTTCTGTGTCTTCACGGTATCCCCAACCGTCTAAGATCATTAATACCAATGGTTTTTTATGCTCTGTCATTATAGCTCCTGAAGATTGGCACTTATATATCACTAGCATACCGTGTTTTATGGTTTTGATCAGCTATCAATATGTCATATTAAAATATTTCACGCCCTAGCATTTTCAATTGAAGCACGTATACTTGCGTGGCAAATTTTAATTAACCCATGGCTATGCGCTGTGGTATCTAAATTTCTTAGTGGAAAACGCATGGATCAATATATTGAATTTATCTCAAATCATCCGGTTTTGAGCATTATCTGGTTAGCATTAGTCGCTATGCTGATCAGCAGTTGGTTTAAAAGTAAATTTTCGGCTATCCGTCAAATCAACCCACAGCAACTTACCTTGCTAATTAACCGTGATGATGGTCAAGTGATTGATATACGTGCACAAAAAGAGTTTAACTCTGGCCGTATTGCAGGCGCAACTCACTTAAATCCGGAAAAAGCAAAGCAATCTGATTTTTCAAGCCTTGAAAAGTTTAAGACGAAACCCATTATACTAGTATGTACCACGGGCATGACTGCCTCAGGTATCGCAACTGCAATGCATAAAGCAGGTTTTGAGCGTGTTTATGTATTAGCGGGCGGTATGGGCGCTTGGCAATCAGCTAGCTTACCAACAACGACCGGTCGTTAATAAGGCTCACTGCCCGATAGAGGAATTATTATGAGTAATGTTGTTCTTTACACAAAAGCATACTGCCCATTCTGCCAACGTGCTTTGGCGTTATTAGACAGTAAAGGTGTAGACTACACGAATATCGATATTGGTGTTCACCCTGAGCGTCGTGATGAAATGATCGACAAAGCAAATGGTGGTTACACAGTTCCGCAAATTTTCATTAATGATGAACATATCGGCGGTTGTGACGACATGATGGCAATTGAAGCGCAAGGCCTTTTAGACGCAAAGCTTAACGCTTAATAAATTTTAAATATAAAAACGAATACAAGTTAGGAATTACAATGAACGAAGAAAATCAAAACGCAGCAGCAGAACAAGCCGGCGCTCAATTCTCAATCCAACGCATCTACACAAAAGATGTTTCATTTGAGACGCCTAACTCACCTGCTATTTTCCAAAAAGAGTGGACTCCTGAAGTTAAGCTTGACTTAGATACTCGTTCTAACAAATTAGAAGAAGGTGTGTTTGAAGTTGTTCTTGCTTTAACAGTAACGGCTTCAATCGGTGAAGAAACTGCATTCCTATGTGAAATCCAACAAGCGGGTATTTTCACAATTGGTGAAGTTGAAGAAGTTCAACTTGCACACATGTTAGGTGCTTTCTGCCCGAACGTACTTTTCCCTTACGCACGTGAAGCAGTATCAAACCTAGTTAACCGTGGTACTTTCCCACAATTAAACTTAGCGCCAGTTAACTTCGATGCACTATTTGCTCAATACATGCAACAACGTGCAGCTCAAGATCAACAGGCAACTGCAGACGCATAAGCTATGAGTACAGCACAATCAGCTGTTACAGTATTAGGGGCGGGGTCATATGGCACCGCCCTTGCTATTTGCTTTGCCAGAAATGGCCACCCAGTTACTTTGTGGGGCCGCAATAGCGATGACGTTGCCACGCTTGCAGCTGAGCGAAAGAATCAACGTTATGTTCCAGATGTTAGCTTTCCTGACACCCTTCAACTAGAAGCTGATTTAGAAACGGCAGTTAAAGCAAGTAAGATCATTTTGGTTGTTGTGCCGAGTCATGCTTTTGCTGGCACGTTGCAAAAAATCAAACCTTGGTTGTCAGAAGGTGCTGAGGTTGCATGGGCTACCAAAGGTTTAGAGCCAAATACAGGGCGTTTATTGCAAGAAGTAGCGGTACAAGAGCTAGGAGATGATGTTCCTCTGGCTGTGCTTTCAGGACCTACGTTTGCAAAAGAAATGGCAATGGGTTTACCAACCGCTATTTCGGTATCGTCGACTTCTAAAGACTTTGCTAAGCAATTAGCTGACCTTTTACACTGTGGCCGCTCATTTAGGGTGTATAACAATGATGACTTTATTGGAATACAGCTTGGTGGCGCAGTTAAAAATGTCATTGCGATTGGCGCAGGTATGTCTGACGGTTTTGGCTTTGGTGCCAACGCACGTACTGCTTTAATCACTCGCGGTTTAGCTGAGCTATGCCGTTTAGGTTGTGCATTAGGTGCCCGTTCAGATACCTTTATGGGTATGGCCGGCCTTGGTGACTTGATCTTAACCTGTACAGATAACCAATCTCGTAACCGTCGCTTTGGCCTTGCTCTTGGCAAGGGTGAAGGCGTAGAAGCTGCGATTGAATCTATTGGTCAGGTTGTTGAAGGCTATAGAAATACCAAAGAAGTGTATTTACTTGCTGAGCGCACAGGTATTGAAATGCCAATAACGGAGCAAATTTACCAAGTACTTTATGAAAATAAAGATGTAAAAGAAGCTGCGATGGCACTACTTGGCCGTGAGCAAAAATCTGAATAATTTAGATTGTGCACTTTTAAATAAAAAACGCGATTTATTAATCGCGTTTTTTATTTAAAGTATATTTCTAATCATTAGCTTGATTGTTGCTTTTTTAATTTTTCGTTAATAAATTCGTTAACTTGCTCAGCTTTTAATGGCTTACAGTAATAATAACCTTGTTGAAAATGACAGCCCATAATATGTAGCATGTAGGCTTGTTCTTCTGTTTCTACTCCTTCGGCGACCACATTAATATCTAAATATTTAGCTAGTCGCACTATGGTGGCAGTGATATTACGATCTTGGTCGTTTTTATCGATGTCTTTTACGAATGACTTGTCAACTTTTAGCGTATCAATAGGAAAGCGTTTTAAGTAACTGAGTGATGAATGACCCGTACCAAAGTCATCCAGCGCGATGTGCACACCAATTGATTTAATGCGCTTCATTTGCTGCTCTGCAAATTCAGGGTTATCCATCATGGCGCTTTCTGTGATCTCGAGCTCTAAGCAATGTGCTGGGACGTCAAATTTAGCCAAATTATCAACGAGTGTTTCAATAAGACTACTTTGTTGAAAGTGTAGGGCTGAAATATTAATAGCGACATTACCAAACGAAATGTTTTGTTTTCGCCACTGTGCCAGTTGATTAAGTAGTTGTTCCATTAGTAATTGGGTAAGCGGAATAATGGCACCATTTTGTTCAGCCAGCGGAATGAACTCATCGGGGTTAATCACACTGCCATCTTCTTGTGGCCAGCGAACTAATGCTTCAAAGCCGTATAACTGATTATGCTGGGCATCAAACTTAGGCTGAAAATAAAGCTCAAACTCATTGTTGTTGATAGCTCTAAATAAAGCGCTTTCTTTGGTTAACTCGGTTGGGTCGAGTGTGTGGCGGTCTTTGTCAAAAAATTGATATGTATTATGGCCCATTTTCTTAGCATGATTCAAAGCACTGGTTGCGCTGCGCATTAAGTATTCACAGTTGTAGGCGTTGTCTGGATAGATAGCAAGGCCGCAACAGGCAGATAGCGAAGTCTCAAAACCATCCAACATAAAAGGGGTTTTGAATTGCTGCAGCACGATGTCTGCGGTCTTTTTGGCGAAGAATACCGTTTTACCTGAGTAGAGATAGGGCGGCACAAGAATCGCGAATTCATCTGCGCCGAGTCTTGCAATGGTAAAAGCTGAGTTGAGTGCGCCAGTAAGACGGCAAGCAACTTCTTTTAATAAAACATCTCCAACAGTATGGCCCAAAGAGTCGTTTATTTTTTTGAAGTTATCTAGGTCGATAAATATGATTAGCAAGCTTGGGTATGTGTCGTTACAGGCTTTAATTGCTTTTTCGAGCGACTCTATAAAAATGGCGCGGTTTGATAAACCAGTGACAGTATCTTTGGTTGTAAGCTTGAGCATCGTGCGCTCATTATTCTTGCGGGCTGTTATATCTGAAAATACTCCGACATAGCGAACTGATTTTTTGAAAAAGCGTGAAGTCGTAATTTTAGTAATGGATAAATCAAGGGCGTAGGGTTTGCCATTTTTACGGACATTCCAAATTTCACCAGACCAATAGCCATCATCTATAAGCTCTTGCTTTATAATTGCTTCTAATTGTTGGTCACGGCCATTAGATGTATGTGCTTTAAATTGTTTACCGGTGACATCATCCTCGCTAAAACCTGAGATTTCGCTAAATGTTCTATTAACCTCAATGATATTGAACTCATCATCAGTAACCCAGACAGCGTCTTTCGATTTTGAAAGTAACGCATCAACAAAAACCAATCTCTGTTTTTTACGCTGTAGAGCAATACTAATAATTATCACTACTGCGATGAGTAATAACAAGGTAAGTGCTGCGGTGATAACATAACTTGTTAAAGCAATCGGTGGGTTGGAAGTGAAAACTGTTGCAGCACTGGCAAAGTGCTGTAACAGTAAAATGATACAGCACACTAGGGTGAAAATACGCATTACTTTCCATCTAAAGTATTAAATCAGCCCTTTTAGATTAGTATATTAAAAAAGGTCGTGCTAAATAATTAGTGGATAATTTTAAATCACATTTTCAGTGAATTATTGACCGTTCACAAACCCTAATTGACGCCAAGATTCATAAACAAATACAGCCACTGAGTTAGATAAGTTCATGCTACGGCTGTCTTTTTGCATTGGAATGCGTACACGTTGTTCTTTCGGTAATGATTGAATGAGTTCATCAGGTAAGCCACGCGTTTCTGGCCCAAACACTAAACAATCGCCGGGTTGGTATTGTGCTTGATGATGAAATTGGCTGCCCTTTGTTGTGCAAGCATAGACTTTTTTTGGTTGGCATTTTTCAAGGTATGCTTCAAACGAGGCATGGCGCTGTACATGGCTAAACTCATGATAATCAAGGCCAGCTCGCTTTACACGTTTATCATCCCACTCAAAACCAAGGGGTTCAATTAGGTGTAACGCATAACCTGTGTTTGCGCATAAGCGAATGATATTACCCGTGTTTGGTGGAATTTCTGGTTGGTACAACACAATATCAAGCATGTGAATCTCATTTTAAAGGATTTGATCTGCTGCTGAGTATACACGAACTAGAAAGAAAAGATGATATACTCAATACAGTTACTCACTTAAGGTAAGTTGTTGTGCAGCATCGTAGTTATGAGTTTTGGGTTAAAACAGCCAGTATAGTCACCATTGTTATGGTGAGTTTAATGATTGCTGCAAAAAGCTGGGCTTGGCTTGCATCTGGCTCGGCGTCAATGCTGGGTTCATTGACCGATTCGTTAATGGATATCACAGCCTCACTGATGAGTTTTTTAGTGCTAGGTTATGCACTACGCCCTGCTGATGACGACCATCGCTTTGGGCACGGAAAAGCCGAAGCATTAGCCGGGCTTGCACAGGCCGCTTTTATAGCTGGCTCAGGTTGCTTTTTAGCGTTTCATGGCATTGAGCGCTTATTTAATCCGGTAACCTTAAAGCATTCAGACCTTGGTATTTGGGTTAGTATTTTCGCTATTGTTTGTACGCTCGTGGTGGTGTTTGTACAAACTAAGGTGATTAATCACACCGAATCAATCGCCATTAAAGCAGACTCAATTCACTATAAAGGCGATTTAATCTTAAATTTGGCTGTACTACTGGCAATTGTGTTAGCTAAGTACGGCGTCGCTTATGCCGATCCATTGTTTGCTATTGGGGTGGCTGTTTATTTACTTTATAACAGCTGGGATATTGCTCGCGAAAGTGCTGATCACTTAATGGATAAAGAGCTCCCAGATGAAGAAAAAGCTGAGATACTCGCCATTGTGAATAGTCATCAAGACGTATTTGGTGCCCATGATATTCGTACTCGCCAAGGTGGTAAAATTAAGTTTATTCAGATGCATTTAGAGCTGGAAGACTCATTATCATTGATAAGAGCGCATCAAGTTGCTGATGAAGTAGAAGCGTTAATTCAAACGCATTTTGATTGTGAAATGGATATTTTGATGCACTTAGACCCACTTTCTGTGGTTAACAAAACACGTCAAAGCTCAGCACAAAATTGATAAAAATCGCTGAGTATTGTTTGTCTGATCTCGTCGCGTTCACACAATAGTTCGTGGCGAGCCCCCGCATAGCTTTTTAGTTGTGCTTGCTTTTGCCTATGGGTAAGTGCAAATTGCGCAGCGTTATCGACCACGGTATCTTGCTCGGCGCTGGCGATAAATAAAGGAATATCGACTTTTTTATCGACTAAAGAAGCAATAAAATCAAATGATGCATTAAGCCAACCATAGGTTACGCCACCTAGCTGTAAATCATCTTCTGCTGCATACAGCTCTCTGAACAGCTTATATCGAATTTCACTACTGGTTAGCTCATTAGCTGCAAAGTCGACTGGTAAATAATCGCGTTGGCCAAATGCGTAACTGCGGCCAAGACCAAGTAAGGATGCAATTTTAGCAGCCAGTTTTGCTACAGGCTTTGGCGTGCCTTTGGTATAGATATCAAACATCGGCGCTGATAAAAAAGCACCCGCAAATTGATGCTGATAGCGCGATAGGTAATCATAGGCAATGGCACTGCCCATAGAGTGGCCAAGCAAAACCTGCTTTCCTTGCCAGTGTTGATGCACCACTTTTTCTATAAATACAGCAAAGTCATCTACGTAATCAGTAAAGCGATTTACATAACCCTTATGAGTGTTTTTTAAATGACGATAAGAGCGACCTTGCCCCTGGTGATCAACACTAAAAACTGCAAAGCCATTTTGGTATAGCTCCCAAAGCAACTCTTTGTACTTAATTAAAGACTCTATTCGGCCAGTACTGATAACAATGGCCGTTTTTGCTTGTTGAGGGATTGCATAGCCATAATAAAGCTTGCCATGAGCGGTGCTCAGAAAGTCTTGCTGTAATTGCTCAGAAAAAAACTGATTAATATTAGGTAGGTTGTTAACAAGACTTGCTTCGCTACTATAAAACATTTACTCACTCTTAAAAGGTAGACGGATGTTTACGCACAGTCCGCCATGTTCTTGGTTTTCAAGTGTTAGTGTACCATCATGTGCTGAGATAGCATTCTTTGCAATAGCAAGACCTAAGCCCGTGCCGCCTGTGCTTCTATCACGAGCATGCTCCTGACGGAAGAAAGGTTCACACAGCCTTGCTAGGTTTGCTTCATCAACCCCTTTACCGTCATCACAAATAGTGATGTAGATAGCATCTGATTCAACTAAGCCTATTGAGATTGAATGTTCTGCGTATTTAATGGCATTGCGAAGTACATTCTCAAGCGCGCTGGCTATTAAGGTTTCATCGCATTTTAAATCGGCTGTTAGTGTACCATTTACAATAAGCTCTTTATTGTTTTGCTTGGCTTCAAATTGAGCATCGTTGAGAACATGATCAACAATCACTTGTAAAGACTGCGTACTCAACGCTAGGGTTTGGCTTTTGGCTTCTAAGCGTGAAACTTGAAGTACATCGGCAATCATTTTATCGAGCTGATTGGCCTCTTTTTCAATGCGTTCTAAATAAGCGTGTTGAGCGTCATCAGCTTGCATTTGTGCAAGGCCTGTAGCCATTTTTAAGCGTGTTAATGGTGAACGTAGTTCATGAGAAATATCTGCTAGTAATCGTTTTTGCGCGCTAATAAGCTGCTCAAGTTGAACCGCCATGGTATTAAAGTCACGACCAAGTACACCTAACTCATCTTGACGAGTAGGAGATACATCGGCACGAGCTGTTAAATCGCCATGAGCAAGCTTTTTTGCGGTTTCTTTTAAACTATTAATGGGGGCAATTAAGTTGCGGCTAAAGAAGAAACTCAGCATCAAGGATGCAACTAACGCTATCAGTAGTTTAAGCCAAACTGGCATTAGCCATAGGCTGACAAAAAACGGTTTCTTGCGTTTTTCATCGATTTCATAAAGATAAAATTTACCTTCGGGTACATTTAAAGCTACCGGTCCATAAGCTTGGTATTCATCGGTAAAAATAATTTGCGGGCGCATATATTTGGTAAAGTTCAGCAAGCTTAAATCAATCTCTTTGGATACAGGTTCGCTGAGCATTTCAACACCATGTACCTCACCATTTAAGTACAGTAATTTATGCTTTGATAAGCGCGGATGAGATAAAACCTCTTGAGTTGGTTTGCCGTGCTTAGCAACAATACGTTCAATACTTTTAGCAGTGTACTCTAGGTTCTTAAGCATGGGTCCACGCAGCTCATCGTTGCCGACATTGCTCGTTAATTGGCTTAAAAAAACCAATATTGTGATAGTCGCTATGACGGTAACCCAAAACCAGGCAAATATTTTTAAAAACAAATAATGGCGAGGATGCTTTAGCCAGCTTGGAGTTTGCATATTATTCGCCTTGTATTAATACATAACCACTGCCACGCATGGTTTTGATCCGTTCATTACTAACGTGTTCTGCAATCTTTTTACGGATGTTGCTGACATGCATATCGATTGAACGGTCAAAAGGGGCAAGGCGTCTACCAAGGACTTGCTCACTTATTTGTTCTTTGCTGATCACTTCACCGGCATGTTGTACTAGCATGGCAAGGATCTCATACTCAGTGCCGGTTAGACTAAGTACATTGTCTTTAACAGAAGCTTCTCGCGTTGCAAAATTAACATTGATGCTGTTAACACTCAATGAGCTGGCCTGTTGGCTCGATAAGCTATTGATATGTTCGATGCGACGGGTAATTGCTTTAACGCGGGCTAGCAATTCTCTGTGGTTAAATGGCTTAGGAATATAATCATCTGCGCCTAGCTCTAAACCAAAGATACGATCAAAGTCTTCGCCTTTCGCGGTTAGCATGATCACCGGAGTAAGCTTATGTTGTCTTAACTGCTTTAGCACCTCAAAGCCATCCAAAGAAGGTAGCATCACATCAAGCAATATTAGCTCATAGTTATGCTTTATAGCTTGTTTTAGGCCTTCAGCGCCATCATGAACACACTCTACTGTAAAACCTTGTGCTGATAAGTACTCGCTGAGTAATTCGCACAATCCTGTATCGTCGTCGATCATTAATAGTTTCATTCTGACACCTAGCTATTTATTTCTTTAAGGTTATTTTACTCAGTAAATTGTGTAAAAGTGAATCTTTACACAACCTTTACACTGGTTTGCGTTCCTTTGCATTGAATTAGTTATAGTTAACCCATCAGTCGGAAACGACAACAGAGCACAACCCAACAAAAGGTAATGATTATGACTATTTCAAATAAGCTTTCTAAATTCGTACTTGTTTGTGGTTTAGCAGCAGCGAGTGTCGGTGCTACTTCAGCAATGGCGAAAGGTGACTTTAACCGTGGTATGAATCCACAAGCACGTTTTTTACTTTCTGAGCGTGGTATTGATAAATTACAACTTACAGAAGATCAGCAAACGCAACTTAAAGCGATTTTTGCCGAGCAGAAAACACAATTTGCAGCACTGCGTGGTGATAAAGATGCAATGAAAGCCGCTCGTACTGCACACAAAGAGAAAATGGATGCGTTATTAGCAGCTAAAACATTTGATGAAAATGCCGCATTAGAACTAATTAATGCGCGTCAAGAAAAAGGCCAGCAGTTTGCAATGCTAAAAATGAAATCTGATCATGCCATTTGGCAGGTTTTAAATGCTGAACAGCGCGAAAGCTATCAAGAGATTAAAAAGCACCTGCGTAAAAAAGGTCACAAAAAGGGTCACCATGGTCCACGCGGAGAGCGCAAAGGTGAGCGTTCTGAAGGCTAATACCAAATTACTCTTAATATAAAAAATGCGGCAAATGCCGCATTTTTTGTATTTGACGCTTTATTCTTTAAAGAATGAATCATCGTTTTTAGCTAGCATCGCTTCGATATCTTCAATCATATCTTGGCTCAAATCATTAGCATTACTAATTGGGCTAGAAATTTTATTGTTCTCAAACGACCACTCACCTAAATCTATTAGCTGGCAGCGTTTTGAACAAAATGGACGATGTGGGCTTTGTTCTGACCATTCTACTTTGGCTTTGCATGTTGGGCAGTCTACAACTGTTGGCATGATATCACTCTTAATTAAGCACTTTCGTCAGATCTTACTGAACAGTTAGTTGAGAATCCAGTAACGAATTTGTTTAGAAACTCGTTACTCGGTTTATTTCTGCTAGAGAGGTAACGCCATCAGCGGCTTTTTTCAGGCCAGATAAACGCAGATCATTAAAGCCTGAGCGCAGAGATACTTCAGCGATTTCGAGAGAGTTACCACCACGCATAATAATTTGCGCTATTTCAGGGGTAATTTGCATTACCTCATAAATACCCACTCGACCTTTATAGCCTTCAGTACAGCTATCGCATCCTTTTGGTGCGAATAACTGAGCCTCATTGAGCTTGTCTTTATCAAAACCTTGGCGAATCAATTCTTCATCAGGCAGTTTTTCTGGTGTTTTACACTTAGGGCAAAGTCGTCTTGCTAGACGCTGCGCAATGATAAGGCTGATAGAGCTTGCTACGTTATAAGCAGGAACACCCATATTTAAAAGACGAGTAAGGGTCTCAGGCGCAGAGTTTGTATGCAGAGTTGATAATACCAAGTGACCTGTTTGCGCCGCTTTTATTGCAATTTCAGCGGTTTCAAGGTCACGGATCTCACCAACCATGACGACATCGGGATCTTGTCGTAAGAAAGCCTTTAATGCATTGGCAAAGGTCATGTCTGCCTTTGGATTAATTTGTACTTGGTTAATCCCTTCAAGGTTGATCTCTACTGGATCCTCGGCAGTACTGATATTACGCTCTGGCTGGTTAAGAATATTCAAACCAGTATAAAGTGATACGGTTTTACCAGAGCCCGTTGGACCGGTTACTAAGATCATGCCTTGTGGTTGCTCTAGTGCGTCCATGTAGAGTTTTTTCTGCTCTGGTTCATAACCAAGTACATCGATACCTAGCATAGCGCTTGATGAGTCGAGAATACGCATTACTATTTTCTCGCCCCAAAGAGTTGGTAATGTACTTACACGAAAGTCGATACTTTTACGTTCAGTGATTTTAAGCTTAATACGACCATCTTGAGGTTTACGCTTTTCTGCAATATCAAGTCGGGACATAACCTTAATACGCGCCGACAAACGGCTCGCTAAGCTATTGGGTGGACTTGCCATTTCATGCAAAATACCATCGATACGAAAACGTACACGGTAACGGTGTTCATAAGGTTCAAAGTGTAGATCCGATGCACCTTTTTTTATCGCATCCATCAAAATTTTATTGATGTAGACAATAATAGGCGCATCGTCTTTGTCTTCATCTTTGCTGGTTAAGTCTTTAGGAGCTTCGGTTTCAAGATCGCCAAGTTCTTTAAACTCATCTTCACTTAAGTGTAAACCGCCTGCAGCATCAAGTAATTGTTCTATTTTATTTTCGAGCTGAACGTAATCAACAACAACTACTTCACATGAAAGGCCAGTACTAAATTCAAAGTTTTCAAAGGCTCCGTAATCGGTTGGATCAGAGGCGGCAATGTAGAGTTTACGGCCTTTTTTTACTAACGGCAGAATGTGGTGTTCACGAATGAGTTTGTCTTTAACAAGTTCTTCAGAAATGTGTGATACATCAAAATCTTTGATGTCAAAATAAGGGACTCTGAAAAGATCTGTGCATTGCTCTGCTAGCTCATGGCCAGCCATACCACATGTTTTAGAAATTAGCTCCGCAGTAGAGCTGTATTCGCGCTGCTTTGATTTTACGGTCTCTGCATCAATGCGACCTAGAGTGATAAATTTTCGAAGTAGCGGTGAGTTAATATTCATTGCGCACCTAGTTTGATCCTTTATTTGCCACAATCTAACAGAAAAAGTAAAACGGTTACATCAGTCTTGTCTGATTTTGGAAAAATTGCAAAATAAATTAACCATAAACTCAAATGTTTAGCTAGTTAATTGGTACTTTGGTATTGTTTTTATGTGGCTGCTTTTTTACAAAAATAAGTATTTAAATCAATAATATCGTTAAATTAAAGACAGGTATTTCTCATGCAACTTTTGTACATCAATTTTTACCTCAGAAAGAAGGCGGTTATTATCTAATGTATCTGTCGCTTTTTGTTGCTTATCTGCTCTGGGCATTTGTGAAGCGATGATTTGCTTAGCTAATTCAACAGAGATATTGTCTCGAGCTGTGGTTCTCGTTATTTGCACTTCAACAGGAACATCTATCAACAGAGTATGATCGCAGAATTGATCTAGGCCATTTTCAAAAAGTAGAGGCGCAACTAATATTACATATTGGCTGGTGGCTTGCTGTAATTGAGCGAGCATTGACTCTCTAATAAGCGGATGCAATAAATTATTTAGCCATTGCTTTTGTGATTCATCAGCAAAGATAATTGCTCTTAGTTTTGCACGATCAAGGCTGCCATCAGTAGTGAGTATCTCATCACCAAAGTGTTCAGTAATTTTTGTAAGGCCAACAGAGCCTGGCTCAACGACCTCTCTAGCCACGATATCAGCATCAACCACTTGAATGCCAAGCTCTTCAAACATGGCGCTTATTGCACTTTTCCCTGATCCGATTCCACCCGTTAATCCTAAAATCCAGCTTGCCATAATCAGTAGCCCAAATAATTAAAGTAGTAAGCTTGAATTTGCTCACCCCAAAGCAAGGTTAGCCAACCGGCAATGGCAAGGTAGGGCCCAAATGGAATTGGCGTAGTTTTATCTTTACCTTGAATAATGATTTGCGTAATACCGATGATGGCACCAACGACACTTGATAACAGCACTATAGTTAAAATATCTTGCCAACCTAATAGCGCACCAAACACAGCTAATAGTTTAAAGTCGCCATATCCCATACCCTCTTTACCTGTGGCTAACTTGAATAGCCAGTAGACACTCCACAAGCTTAAGTAGCCAATTGCTGCGCCAATAATAGCGTCGCTTGGAGCAATGGTAATATCCATAGTGGCTGCAATCAGTGCCAACCATACTAAAGGAAGGGTTAGTTGGTCGGGTAGTAACATGTGATCTATATCGATAAAGGTTAAAGCTACTAAAATCCAAGTAATAAATATATAAAGTAGAGCAAGCTTAGTTGGGCCAAAAATTACAGCGACAATTATGCTTAAAACTGCTGTGAGCATTTCCACAATAGGGTAGCGTACAGATATTGGTGATTGACAATTTGCGCAGCGACCTTTTAATAATAGCCAACTTAGCACAGGGATATTTTGCCAAGCTTTAATCGGAGCCTTGCATTTTGGGCAGGTTGAATTAGGTTTTACTAGGTTAAAGGGGGCTTGTTCTGTTTGCTGTTTTGAATTTAGCTCATCGGCCAATACAATACGGCATTCAGTTTGCCATTCTCTTTTCATCATCAGTGGCAAACGATAAATCACCACATTTAAAAAGCTACCAATACACAGGCTTACTAAGCCCACAGTTAAAAAATAAAACCACTGCTGACTTTGCATCGCAGTGGTTATATCAAGAAAAAAGTTTTCCATTAAAATACCTAACATCTGACCATTTAGAGGCCGAATTTATTTCGCTGTGTTGAACTGTTTTTATTATTTATTTTATATAGCAAGTTATCAACTAGCGTTTTGAGTTTTGCTTACAGCCATGTGTTAAATCACCGATCCTAACTGGAATATAGGCAAGTACATAGCAACAATTAAACCACCAACCAGCACACCTAAAACCGCCATAATGAGTGGCTCAAGTAGGCTGGATAAACCATCAACGGCATCATCAACTTCTTGCTCATAAATTGTAGCGACTTTAGCTAGCATGCCATCAAGTGAGCCAGACTCTTCACCAATGGCTACCATTTGGATCACCATATCGGGGAATATTTTAGAGTTACGCATTGCCCAGTTCATTAAATTACCTGAGCTCACTTCTGCTTTAATTTCTAAAATAGCATAGCGATAAACCGCATTACCAGAAGCACCCGCAGCAGAGTCAAGTGCATCAACCAGAGGTACACCAGCAGCAAACGTAGTTGATAAAGTACGAGCGTAACGCGCAACCGCCGCTTTATTCAAAATCATACCAATAACGGGGAGTTTTAATATGGCTCTATCGTTAGCATCTCGGAGTTTTTTACTTTTTAATAGAGCTTCTTTATAAGCAAAACCTGCGGCGATAATTACAATTAGAATTATCCACCAATATTCCTGCATGAACTCAGAAATACCAATCACCATTAAAGTAAAGCCCGGCAACTCAGCACCAAAGCCATTAAAGATATCTTGGAATTGTGGCACTACAAATATAAGTAGAATAGAAGTTACAATGACTGCGACCACCAAAACCGCAATAGGATAAAACATGGCTTTTTTAATTTTCGATTTTAACGCCTCGGCCTTTTCTTTATAAAGCGCAACACGGTCAAAAATTTTATCAAGGGCACCCGACTGTTCACCTGAGGCCACTAAGTCGCAATATAAATCATCAAAATAGCGCGGATGTTTACGGAGCGCTTGAGAAAGTGGCACACCGGCTTTGACTTCATCACCAACTCCTTCCATCAACTTGGCCACACCTTTGTGCTTTGCTCCTGATGATATGAGCTCAATCGCTTGTATTAAAGGCACGCCAGCTAAAAGCATAGTAGCGATTTGCCTTGTAATTAAAGCAATATCCTTAGGAGTAACTTTTTGTACGCTTTTTATACCAAATAAAGGTTTTGGTTTTCGTTTAACTTTAGATGGAGTGATGCCTTGTTTGCGTAACTGAGCTTTGATAAGGGCTATACTACTGCCAGTTAGTTCTCCTTCCAGCTTCTTGCCTCTAGCATTAACACCTACCCATTGGAAGGTATCTAGGTCTTTATCTTCCTGTTTCTTAGCCATGGATAAAACCCGTTATGTTGTAATGTATTAAAATATTATTTTGAAAATAGAAAATTATATAATTCATAATCTATGAGCTATTGACCAAAACCTTGGTCCAAAAATATAACCAGTATCAGGATTCATTTTTTGATAGGTTTCTAATGCTACCCAGCCATAAAAATACCACACTGCAGCAAATATGATAGCAAAAATAACTAATTTACACTTTTTAAACGTCAGTAACACCTTAACTTTACGCGAAGTTCTAGCTATTAATAGACCCCAAATAATATATAGTAATGTCTGTGAAACAGGCATCACATGTACACCTGATAATAATGAATATAAAAGGCCAGAAAAGAAAGAATAAAGAAGAGCTTTTGATATGGCATCTTCCTTATTTACCGTAAGATAAAAGACTGCATTTTTAATTGTTATATAAATAGCTGACGATAAAAATATAAAAGCTAAAAAGCCCCATTCATTAATTATTTCTATTACAGAGGAATGAGGGTGACTCATTGGCGGTTTGCCTGGTAATGAAGCTTGAAATACGCCAGGACCATTACCTATAAAAAGTTGTTGCCAAGTAAATTCAGAAATAACTTTTTGCCATATAAATAATCTACCTGAAGAGCTTGTATTTACAGGTATCTCACCAGAACTAAAAAGTATAGTGAGAAAGTAATAGAGCAGCAAACCAATAAATAGACAACCTAATGTAATTTGGTAGTTTTTTCTTTGATGCTTATCAAAAAGTTGTGTTAGCAAGAAAATGAAAGTAAAGGTTAATAATGCACCTCTAGCATGACCTATAAAAATCAAAAGAAAGTTTAAAGTAAGAAAAAAATATACTACACGCCTGATGTCTCTATATTTCAAAAAGTATATAAGTAACGGTATTATGAAAATCTGAATTTGATTAAAAAATCGAATGTTAATAAAGTTTTGATATATAACGAATGGGCTCGGTTTTACTTGGTCAACGATAGAGAAGATCACATTTAAGAAGCAAACTAATACAAGGATACCATGTATTGTTATTAAAGAAGCTATAAAGTAAAGGCTTCTTTTTTCGCTTTCTTCATTGAATACTATGAGTAAGAGAAAAAATAGTAGCACAAAGTGAAGCACATAAAAAAAACTAAAAGTAGCTTCGTTAGAAAAAGCAGATGAAATAAGCCCCATTACAATAAATAAATATACTAACTTGTTTATTGTGGGAGGGAATAATAGCTGTTTATTTTTAATAATCTTTATTAAAAAAAGTATAGACGTTAAAAAAAGTAAAATTATCTGTAGTGATCTTTGATGATTATGATAATCAAAAGAGAGTACCGGAACAAATGGAAGAAGCGTTAATGAGAAATATAATGTACTAAAAAGTAATATTAAAGGAAACTTTATCATTAGTTAAAATAAAAGCGCCTTTGAAAGGCGCTTTAGTAGATTCACATATTATGAATGTGGGCAGCTCTTTGGAGCTAATTCTTTTGCATCACCAGTTAAACCAGTGGTAGCGCAAGTCCATTCACCTGTAGCGGCGCGTGTCCAAGTGATTTCTGCAGCTGATACTTGAGAAGGTGCATTAACGATATCACATTTAATTTCGCCAGTGCCATCAGTTGCTAAGCTAGCAGTGATTGTACAATTTTGAGTTTTATCATTTTTGATAGCTTTTAGATCCGAAACTGTAGTAATCGCTTCACCATTATTAGCGTCAATTTCCATTTCGGTTTTTGCGCCAGTGATTTCAGCTAAACCAGCTGTTAATTTAGATGATGCTTGATAGTCAGAGTATGCAGGAAGTGCTACTGCAGCAAGAATACCGATGATTGCAACTACAATCATTAATTCAATTAGGGTGAAACCCTGTTGGTTTTGTTTTGTCATTTGTTCCTCTCCTAAAGGATATGATGATTTTGTAAGTTTAGCTGTAACTTCAGCGTTGTAAACCAAGGCTCAATTTACAGGATAAATCTTACAGTTTTAATTAAAACTTCTTTAAATAAAGCTTGATTGATAACATAAAACTCTTAGAACTTCCCATGTTCTGAAAACATTAGTTAACTTTAGCATTATTCAATGATTTTGAAAGCTATTTTCCTGTTAGCTAGAGGTTTTTTCAGAACTTTCCTACTTTAGTTTGAGACAGGTCAAGCTAATTCAATTATTGCACTGTTTGATATGGCATCCTTGCTAATACTTTGAAGAGTGAAACTAAAATGTGTGTAAGAGCCTAGGGTGCAGACATACTAAAGAGTGATATTTTGCCGTATAAATGTTTGTTTTTTGTTACTATTACAAGCTTTGTACGTATTTAATGCTTTTTTTATTTCGTTGTCAACGGATTAGGTAAGCATTAAATACGTGGCTAGCTATTTTTAAGCACTAAAACGCATTGAAAGGTCGGTTGATTGTAAATTTTTTGTAAGTGCGCCACTTGAAATAAAGTCAACGCCAGCCTGTGAATAGGCTTTTAAGGTTTCGAGTGTCATGTTGCCAGATACTTCGAGCTTTGCTCGCTTGTCTGTCAGCACGACTGCTTGTTGAATTTGCTCTACGGTAAAGTTATCAAGCATGATGATATCAGCACCTGCTGTGATTGCTTGCTCAAGCTCATTAAGAGATTCTACTTCTACTTCAACAGGCTTAGTCGGGTGGTTTACTTTAGCTTGAGCTACTGCTTTATCAATGCCACCACAGGCAGCGATGTGGTTTTCTTTAATTAAGAACGCATCAAACAAACCGATGCGATGATTCGCACCGCCACCACATTTTACAGCGTATTTTTGTAACGCACGTAAACCTGGAATTGTTTTACGCGTGTCGAGTAGCTGCGTAGTCGTGCCCTCAAGCTCTTTTACATAATGAGCGGTTGTTGTTGCTGTACCTGAGAGTGTTTGTACAAAGTTAAGGGCAGTGCGCTCAGCAGTTAAAATTGCGCGAGCTGAGCCTGATGCGGTGAAGAGCGTGCTATTGGCTGCTACTTTGTCGCCATCATTTACAAGTACTTCAACGTTTACTGTAGGATCGACTTGGTTAAAAACTTCTAAAATAATGTCTTTACCACAAAATACGCAGTCTTCACGGGTAATTACCTTGGCATTGGCTAGCTCGTTTTCTGGAATTAGTTGCGCGGTAATATCACCGTCATTTGCGCTTTGGTAATTTAAATCTTCATCAAGGGCGAGTTTTACCAGTTGGCTAATTAATGTGTGTGGGACTGACATGTCGAAAGCTCATTGTTTATTAATAAATTGGCGAAATTTTACTATGTTTAACCCCTCAATAGAAGACAAAGATTGGCTACAGTAAAGTATCCTCACTGTTACTTTAAGTGATTGAATCAAAGCAACTAGACCCTGAGATTTTAACCCTTTACACTATTTAACTTTATTGTCATCGTTAGTTTTTAATATGCATATAAATGAATTGGGTCAATTAAACAATGTGTTACAAAGGCCCTGTACACATTACGATGAACGCCCAGAAGGCGAGGTATCATTACTTGTTATTCATAATATTTCATTGCCAGCAGGGCAGTTCGCAACGCCTTATGTTGATGATTTATTTATGGGAACAATTGACTGTACGGCGCATGAAAGCTTTGCTGATTTAAAAGGCTTAAGAGTGTCTGCACATTGCTTTATTCGTCGTACCGGTGAAGTTATTCAGTACGTGCCTTTTGAGAAACGAGCTTGGCACGCCGGTATCTCAACGTTTGAAGGTAGAGAGCGCTGTAATGATTTTAGCGTGGGCATTGAGCTTGAAGGTACAGACACCAAAGCGTATACCCAAGCCCAATATAATGCAATACACTTAGTGACTAAGGCGTTGATGGCAAAGTACCCTGAGATAAACCGTTCGCGCATTGTTGGCCATTGTGATATTGCACCGGGCCGAAAAACTGACCCAGGTGCGAGTTTTGATTGGCAATACTATTTTGATTTAGTGTTTTAGTTAAAGGATATAGGTAAAGGCATGATCTTAATTTCAATAATTATTGCTTTGGTGATTGAGCGTTTAGGAGCTCGAGCAGATTATTGGCAAATCGGTTTTTATGCCAATAGATATCTTAAACACTCGCAAAAACAACTCTCAGAAAAAGGCTTATTTAATTCGCC
Source organism: Pseudoalteromonas sp. PA2MD11 (assembly GCF_017808125.1). Taxonomy (NCBI): domain Bacteria; kingdom Pseudomonadati; phylum Pseudomonadota; class Gammaproteobacteria; order Alteromonadales; family Pseudoalteromonadaceae; genus Pseudoalteromonas; species Pseudoalteromonas sp. PA2MD11. The sequence goes on along the minus strand of NZ_JADKNF010000004.1, from coordinate 265,177 downwards.
AATTGGCTTTTTGATTTGGTTAATGTTGCCTGTCGTTGCCGCAGGTTTAGTCTATCAACTCTCTGATTTTATTATTTGGCAGCTGGCAGTGAATGTTGCTGTGCTGCTGGTTTGTTTTGGCTGTGCTAAACAACGTGCTTTATATAAGTCTTACTTAAATGCGTTAACCCGCAACGACCAAGAAGCGGCTACCTTATATGCATTACAAATGGGTCAAAAGAAAATAGAAGATGATCCTCAAGGTGAGACTTTTGGCCAAACTTTAGCTTGGCTTAACTTTCGCTTTTATTGCGCAGTCATTTTTTGGTTTGTGGTTTTAGGTGTGCCTGGCGCGGTTCTTTATGCGCTAGTTCGAACCTTTGCTGACAAAGTCAGAGGCGACCATAAAGTGGCGTACGCTAAGCGTTTTAAACTGATCCATAGCTTATTGTTCTGGCTTGATTGGTTACCTGCACGAGTTGCAAGCTTTGGTTATTTAGTGATTGGTAACTTTAATAAAGGTACCAGTTGTTGGCTCAAATATGTGCTCGACTTTTCAGTGAGTAACCGCAAAGTTGTTACGCAAACCGCACTTGCCGCTGAGCAAATAGAGCAACAACATTTTGGTTGTACTTATGAAGCTACTTGCATGATGAAGCTTGTAAAACGAAATGTATTGTTCTTTTTAGTGATCATCGCAGCGCTTACCTTATTTGGTGGTTTGGCGTAGTGTGTAAAGTTAGCGAGTTGAAAGAGTAAAGCTTGTTGTATAACTTTATTCATTAATTGCTCTACTAATGCACTTCGATTGAGTTCTGATTTTTTCAGCACTGAAGTGCATCCTACTTCGAATATTTTTCAGTACTCAATTCAACGACGCGGGGTAAACCCGTTGTTACAAAGCTAATCAATTTATCTAACATCTAAAACCTGACCTCTAAAAGCTTTTGTCGCTCAATCTGGTCTGACCATTTATTTTTTATTGTTTTTTCCTTCAGAAAAAGCCACTTTAATCCATACTGTTTAATCTTTAGACGAATTACGTTAGGGTGTAACTAGGCGCTGAACGTAGTGAAATTGACAGAAATACGGGTTTTTGATAACGTATGCGACAAATTTGGTATGACCAATTTACCTTTTTGGTCAAAGCACAAGGCTAAATACCCGATATTTATGGGGTTAGCGCATAACAATGCGGACGTTAATAAATGTCTTTAAAGATTAAAGCAGCAAAATTATCTGATGTAATTTTACAACAACTTGAGAATATGATTCTTGAGGGGTCGTTAGCGCCAGGCGAAAAGCTGCCTCCGGAACGTGAATTAGCGAAACAATTTGAAGTATCGCGACCTTCACTGCGTGAGGCGATTCAAAAGCTAGAAGCTAAGGGGTTAGTAACGCGTCGCCAAGGTGGCGGAACGTTCGTAAAAAATCAGCTTGAAGAGGGGCTCACTGATCCGCTTTTTGATTTGATTAGTAAGCATCCAGAGTCACAATTTGATTTACTCGAATTTCGTCATGCCCTTGAAGGAATCGCAGCATATTATGCAGCTATGCGCGGCACAACGAATGACTTCAAAAAAGTAAAACAAAGCTTTGACAACATTGCGCTCGTTAATGACGACATTGTGCAAAAAGCAAAAGCAATTAATGCATTTCATTTTAGTGTGGCAGAAGCGTCTCATAACGTTGTACTGCTACATTTAGTACGTGGTATGCAGGCCTTGCTAGAGCAAAATGTATTACAGAATTTAACTGTACTGTTAAAAAAACCACAGATCAGTCAGCAGCTCGCAGAACATAGACGACTGTTGATGGATGCGGTTATTGAAGGAAACCCAGAGCAAGCACGTCTTGCTAGTAATGCTCACTTAGCCTTTATCGAAGAAGCCTTACTTGAGGCTGGCAAAGAGCATTCGCGGATTGAACGTAGTTTAAGACGCACCAAACAACATTAAGCAAGTGATTAGCTAAGTTTAGTTAACTACTTAATTTTAAGATTTATTAAAATAATTAGTATTTTAAACATAAGGAAACCTCCATATGTCTGAAGTCAATAAAATTGACGTAGACGCGCTAGAAACACAAGAGTGGTTACAAGCCCTTGAGTCTGTTGTGCGTGAAGAAGGTGTTGAACGTGCTCAATTCTTACTTGAGCAAGTGTTAGAGCAAGCCCGTTTAGACGGTGTTGATATGCCTACTGGCACAACCACTAACTACGTTAATACCATTCCGGTAGATCAAGAACCTGCTTACCCAGGTGACGTAAACATTGAACGTCGTATTCGTTCAATCATTCGTTGGAATGCGATCATGATCGTATTACGCGCGTCGAAAAAAGATCTAGACTTAGGCGGCCATATGGCGTCTTACCAGTCTTCAGCTGCATTCTATGAAGTATGTTTTAACCACTTCTTCAAAGCACCAAACGATGTTGATGGCGGTGATTTAGTTTATTACCAAGGTCACATTTCTCCAGGTATCTATGCACGTGCATTTGTTGAAGGTCGTTTAACTGCTGAGCAGCTTGATAACTTCCGTCAAGAAGTTGATGGTAAAGGTCTTCCTTCATACCCACACCCTAAATTAATGCCTGAATTCTGGCAGTTCCCTACGGTATCTATGGGTCTTGGTCCAATTGCTTCAATCTACCAAGCTCGTTTCTTAAAATACCTAGACGGTCGTGGCTTAAAAGACACTAAAAACCAACGTGTATACGCTTTCTTAGGCGATGGTGAAATGGATGAGCCAGAATCACGTGGTGCAATCTCATTCGCTGCGCGTGAGAAGCTAGATAACTTATGTTACCTAATAAACTGTAACTTACAGCGTTTAGATGGCCCAGTAATGGGTAACGGTAAGATCATTCAAGAGCTTGAAGGCCTATTCAAAGGTGCAGGCTGGAACGTGATTAAAGTTGTATGGGGTAGTGGTTGGGATATCCTACTTGCTAAAGATACATCAGGTAAATTACTGCAGTTAATGAATGAAACGATCGACGGTGATTACCAAACATATAAAGCAAAAGACGGTGCATATGTTCGTGAGCACTTCTTCGGTCGTTACCCAGAAACAGCAGCACTTGTTGCTGATATGACTGATGAAGAAATCTTCGCACTTAAGCGTGGTGGCCATGAGCCTTCAAAACTTTACGCTGCATTCAAAAAAGCGGAAGAAACTAAAGACCGTCCAACTGTAATCCTTGCTAAAACTGTAAAAGGTTACGGCATGGGTGAAGCGGCTGAAGGTAAAAACATCGCGCACCAAGTTAAGAAAATGGACATGACCCACGTTGAGCACCTACGTTCACGTTTAGGTCTACAAGATTTAGTTTCTGATGAAGAAATTAAAGACTTACCATACCTTACTCTTGAAGAGGGTTCTGAAGAGTACAAGTATCTTCACGCTCGCCGTGAAGCGCTTCAAGGTTACACACCTAAGCGTATTCCTAAGTTTACTGAAAGCTTAACATTGCCAGAAGTTGACGCGTTCAAGCCACTACTTGAAGAGCAAAAACGTGACATCTCTACAACAATGGGCTTTGTACGTGCACTTAACGTGTTACTAAAAGACAAAGGCATTGGTAAAAACATCGTTCCTATCATCGCTGATGAAGCGCGTACATTTGGTATGGAAGGTTTATTCCGTCAAATCGGTATTTACAACCCGCATGGCCAAAACTACACACCACAAGACCGTGACATTGTTTCTTACTATAAAGAAGCAACATCAGGTCAGGTACTACAAGAAGGTATCAACGAGTTAGGTGCAATGTCATCATGGGTTGCTGCTGCAACATCATACAGCACTAACGATTTACCAATGATCCCATTCTACATCTACTACTCAATGTTTGGTTTCCAACGTGTAGGTGATATGGCGTGGATGGCCGGTGACCAACAAGCACGTGGTTTCTTACTAGGTGCTACGGCAGGTCGTACTACACTAAATGGTGAAGGTTTACAGCACGAAGATGGTCACAGCCACATTCTTGCTAACACGGTTCCTAACTGTATTTCTTATGATCCGACATTCGCATACGAAGTAGCGGTAATCATGCAAGACGGTATCCGTCGCATGTACGGCGAAAATCAAGAAAACGTGTTCTATTACCTAACGCTAATGAACGAAAACTACCATCAACCAGCAATGCCAGAAGGCGCTGAAGAAGGTATTCGTAAAGGTATCTATAGACTTGAAACTGTGGCTGGCGATAAAGCGAAAGTACAGTTACTAGGTTCAGGTACTATCATGATTGAAGTGCGCAAAGCGGCACAAATCCTGAGCGAAGAGTATGGTATTGGTTCAGATGTATTCTCTGTAACATCATTCAACGAGTTAACGCGTGACGGTCAAGACGCTGAGCGTTTCAACATGCTTAACCCTGAAGCAGAACAAAAGACTGCTTACATCACGAACGCATTAACAGATGCCGTGACTGTTGCTGCAACAGACTACATGAAGAACTACGCAGAACAAGTTCGTTCATTCGTACCAAGTAGCAACTACAAAGTGTTAGGTACTGATGGTTACGGTCGTTCTGATAGCCGTGAAAACTTACGTCGTCACTTCGAAGTGAATGCTGGTTATGTTGTGGTTGCAACACTATCTGAGCTTGCTAAACGTGGTGAAGTTGAGAAATCAGTGGTTGTTGAAGCAATCAAGAAATTCGACATCGACACAAACAAAGTTAACCCGCTATACGCATAAGAGGTTCCAATGAGTATTGAAATTAATGTACCAGATATCGGTGGCGATGAAGTTGAAGTAACCGAAATCCTTGTTAGCGTTGGTGATAAGGTTGAGGTTGACCAATCGTTATTAACGGTTGAAGGCGACAAAGCATCAATGGAAGTACCTGCTGCACAAGCAGGTACGGTTAAAGAAATTAAAGTAGCTGAAGGTGATACGGTAACGACGGGTTCACTTATCATGATCTTCGAAGGTGAAGAACAAGCTGCGGCTCCTGCAGAGGCCAAAGAAGAAGCGCCAGCTCCAGCAGCTGCGCCTGCAGCTTCTGCTACACAGGAAGTAACTGTGCCAGATATCGGCGATGATGAAGTTGAAGTAACTGAAATCATGGTTGCGGTAGGTGACACGGTTGAAGAAGAGCAATCTTTATTAAGCGTTGAAGGCGATAAAGCATCAATGGAAGTACCTGCTCCAATTGCGGGTACGGTTAAAGAGATCAAAATCGCGACTGGCGATAAAGTGAAAACGGGCTCTCTAATCTTCGTTTTTGAAACAGCTTCAAGCGGTTCAGAAGCGCCTGCTGCAGAATCAGCACCAGCTGAAGCAGCGCCGGCAGCAGCGGCATCAAGCACTAAAGAAGTTAACGTGCCTGATATCGGTGGTGACGAAGTTGAAGTAACCGAAGTGATGGTTGCTGTAGGCGACAAGGTTGAAGAAGATCAGTCAATCTTAAACGTTGAAGGCGATAAAGCATCAATGGAAGTACCAGCACCATTTGCCGGTACTGTTAAAGAAATCAAAGTAGCAGCTGGGGATAAAGTATCAACTGGCTCACTTATCTTTGTATTTGAAGTAGCGGGTAGTGCACCAGCTGCAGCGGCACCTGCTCCTGCAAAAGCTGAAGCAGCGCCTGCAGCAAAAGCGCCTGCGGCTGAAAAGCCTGCATCAGCACCTGCAAGCAACGAAGGCTTTGCAGATAACAAAGCGTATGCACATGCATCGCCTGTTGTACGTCGTTTAGCGCGTGAATTTGGTATTAACCTAGCAAACGTAAAAGGCACGGGTCGTAAGAATCGTGTTGTGAAAGAAGACGTACAAAACTACGTGAAAGATCTTGTGAAGAAAGTTGAGTCAGGTCAGCTATCTGCAGGTAAAGGTAATGCCGGTGGCGGTGAGTTAGGTCTTATCCCTTGGCCTAAGGTTGACTTTGCTAAGTTTGGTGAAATTGAAGAGAAGAAACTTTCTCGTATCCAGAAGCTATCAGGTGCAAACTTACACCGTAACTGGGTGCAAATCCCGCATGTCACACAGTTTGACGAAGCTGATATCACAAGCCTTGAAGCATTCCGTAAAGAGCAAAATGCCCTTGCTGAGAAGAAAAAGCTGGGTGTTAAGATCACACCACTTGTATTTGTGATGAAGGCAGCGGCGAAAGCATTGGCTGAATTCCCAACGTTTAACTCTTCACTGTCTGAAGACGGCGAAAGCTTAATCTTGAAGAAATACATCAACATTGGTGTTGCAGTTGATACGCCAAATGGCTTAGTTGTTCCAGTGTTCAAAGATGTTGATAAGAAAGGCATCATTGAGCTTTCTCGTGAGTTAATGGATATTTCTAAGAAAGCACGTGACGGCAAGCTAACTTCATCTGATATGCAAGGCGGTTGTTTCACAATCTCAAGCCTTGGTGGTATTGGTGGTACAGCGTTCACACCAATTGTAAATGCGCCAGAAGTTGCTATCTTGGGTGTATCTAAGTCAGAAATGAAACCTAAGTGGAATGGCAAAGAGTTTGAACCTAAATTAATGGTTCCATTATCAATGTCATACGACCATAGGGTTATTGACGGTGCACTAGCAGCACGCTTTACTGTGACGCTAGCAAGCTACATGAGCGATATTCGTCAACTAGTGATGTAGTCGTTTTACAGTTTATAAGAATCAAATCCCAGCAAGTTGTTTTTTGCTGGGATTTTTACCATTGGCAATGATACAATCTTTGCCATAGAACAATCTTGGTATAGATATCTGCTCTCCCTTTCTGCCTTGCAGAAACATGGCAGTTAAACTTAGGGGCAGTGTCCCGTTCAAACATTTAAGGTAATAGCATGAGCAACGAATTAAAAACTCAAGTTGTTGTACTAGGCGGTGGTCCTGGTGGTTATTCTGCGGCTTTCCGTGCTGCTGACTTGGGCTTAGAAGTAACATTGGTAGAATCTCGCAACACATTAGGCGGTGTATGTCTAAATGTGGGTTGTATTCCTTCAAAAGCACTTTTACACGTAGCTAAAGTGATCGATGACGCTGCAGAAATGTCATCTCACGGCGTTACTTTTGGCAAGCCTGAAATCGACCTAGACAAAATCCGTTCTTGGAAAGAGTCTGTAATCGGTCAATTAACTGGCGGCCTAGACGGCATGGCTAAAATGCGTAAAGTGAAAGTGGTTAACGGTTACGGTAAATTCACTGGCAGCAACACCATTGCTGTTGAAGGTACTGACGGTACAACAACAATCACGTTTGACAATGCTATTATTGCAGCAGGTTCTCAACCTGTTAACTTACCTTTCATCCCTGAAGATGACCGCGTAATTGACTCAACAGGTGCGCTAGAGCTTAAAGATGTTCCTGAGAAACTACTTGTTTTAGGTGGTGGTATCATCGGTCTTGAGATGGGTACTGTATACCGTGCACTAGGTTCTGAAATCGACGTTGTTGAGTTTGCTGATCAATTAGTACCAGCAGCTGATAAAGACGTTATCAAAATCTACCAAAAATACGTTAAGAACAAGTTCAACGTAATGCTTTCTACTAAAGTTGTTGGTGTTGAAGCGAAAGAAGACGGTCTATACGTTTCATTCGAAGGTAAAAATGCACCAGCTGACGCAGTACGTTACGACAAAGTACTTGTTGCAGTAGGGCGTACACCTAACGGTAAGCTTGTTGATGCTGATAAAGCAGGTGTTAATGTTGATGAGCGTGGTTTCATCAATGTTGATAAACAGCTTAAAACAAACGTTGGTCACATCTTCGCTATCGGTGATATCGTTGGTCAACCAATGCTTGCACACAAAGCGGTACACGAAGGTCATGTTGCTGCAGAAGTTATCTCTGGTCAGAAACACTTCTTCGATCCTAAGTGCATCCCTTCAATCGCATACACAGATCCAGAAATCGCATGGGTTGGTGTAACTGAGAAAGAAGCTAAAGAGCAAGGTTTAAGCATCGAAACTGCTGTATTCCCTTGGGCTGCTTCTGGCCGTGCAATCGCTTCAGCACGTACTGAAGGTCAAACTAAGCTAATCTTCGATAAAGACTCAGGTCGCGTTATCGGTGGTGCTATGGTTGGTATCAACGCAGGTGAAATGCTAGGTGAAATCGGCTTAGCAGTTGAAATGGGCGCAGACGGTGAAGACCTGGCGTTAACTATTCACGCTCACCCAACGTTAAACGAATCAATCGGTCTAGCTGCTGAAATCTTCGAAGGTTCAATCACTGACCTTCCAAACAAAAAAGCAGTTAAAAAGAAGTAAGTTCTTTTGACTAATCGTTTTAAAAACCCAGCTCCGGCTGGGTTTTTTGTTTTTAACCGTCAGCACATTTTAGTAATTCGCAATAAGACTGAATCAAAAGCCAGCTGTTAACTTCGTTAGAATTACTATAAAAAAACCGCGTTTGCTTTCACAAACACGGCTTCTATTCTTCATTAGCTTGTAGCTTACTATACTTTAAACGCATCTACCGATAAACGCAGTTCTTCAGCCAGTTTTGCTACTTCAGAGCTTGAGATATTAGTTTGGTTTGCACCTTCAGCTGTTTGCTCTGCGATTGCTACAATCGACTCTAAACGTTCACTGATCTCTTGAGATACTTGCTGCTGTTCGTGAGCGGCTGTTGAAATCTCTTCACTTACGTTATGAGCCTGTGCAACGGCAGCAGTGATTGAATCAAGGGCCGTGTTTGCAAGGTCTGATTGCTCAACACACGACTCAGCTTGTTGCTTACCTTTCGACATAGCCGATACAGCAGCCTCTGCGCCAACCTGAAGCGATTCAATCATTGCTTGGATCTCTTGGGTCGACTCTTGAGTCTTGCTTGCTAGAGAGCGTACTTCATCAGCAACTACGGCAAAGCCTCGGCCTTGTTCACCGGCACGGGCTGCTTCAATGGCTGCATTAAGCGCAAGTAGGTTGGTTTGCTCAGCAATGCCACGAATAACATCTAAAATGCCACCGATTGAAGCGCTGTCTTTATGAAGTTGGTTGATAACTTGCGATGCATCATCGACTTCACGAGCTAGTTGCTCAATGGTTGCTTTATTTTGTGATGAAATGCCTTTGACACGATCTGCCTCTTTGTCAGCGTTCTTTATTTCACTAAGAGCTTGTTGAGCACTGCTACTTACCGCTTGTGATGTACTGCTCATCTCAGTTGTTGCCGTTGCCGCTTGTTCAACCTGTGCTTGTTGATTACGTATAGCTTGGCTAGATTCCTCAGTGATTGCCGATGTCTCTTCAGAAGCAGCAGCTAGCTGTGTAGAGCGAGAGATTATACCTTGAATAAGCGTACGCAAGCTTTCAATTAGCGTATTACAGCTACGTGATAGTTCACCGAATTCGTCTTTAGCTGAGTCGTCAAGACGCTGTGTCATGTCACCGCTTGCCACGATATCAAGGATACGGTTTACTTCAGAAAGGGGCTTGGTTATACGATTAACAGTCACAGCAGCAACGATGATAGCAATTAAAGTAGCAATCACCATGGCAACCCAAGTCCAAATAGTTGCTGTTGAGACATTACCGCTGACATCTTGCTGCAAGTCAAAAGCCAGCACTGTAGCTTGGTCAACTAGTTCTTTTAATTGCTTTAATGCTTCACTAGTAGAGTTTTCTGCGTTTGCTAATTCAGCTTCTGTTTTAGCAATTGCATCAATTAAACGTTTTTTATTTGCAGATAAACTGTTATTACCACGAACATTATCTGAAAGCGTTTCAAAGTAGCCGTTTAAATCATTATACAAACCGGCGTTATTATCAATAATTGCTGGGCGAATGAGCCCTAAACTACGCTCAACTTCTTCTAAGTAATAAACCTGTTCATTTTTTACGATGTCTAATGTGTTGAGAGTTTTCACCGTTAGCATATCAGTGCTGTTAGTGACGACTGATTGGAAGTTGTTTTCCATGTTATTGGCGGCTTGATAAGCACGTGAATGGTTTTCTTCAAGTCCATCTATATCAATAATATCAAGCACCACTGAATTTGCATCTTCAGCACTGATTTCGATGTTTTCAAGCTGGGTGCGTAGTGTTTTATTTAGCTCAAGTTGAGTTTGTTTATCTGCAAACAGGTTGTCGACAGACTTAACAAAGCGCTTATAAGTTTGCTCAACTTGTTGGCTGCTTTGTTTTAGCTTTGGATCGTTGCTAACAATTTGTTGAAGCTCTTGGTAGGAATTATCATATCGTTTTTTTTGTTGGTTGAAATTTTTTCTTAATGTCGCCAGTTCATCTTGCGCACTAGTATAAAAACTTGCCTGAGCTGACTTACTCATTAAAATAAATTCAACCTGTAACTCATAACTCTTATCGAGAGCTGGCAGCGAAAGCTGGTTAACTCGCTGTGTTGATTGATCTATGTTGGTAATTTTTACCAACGAGTTACCACCAATAAAAAGCAGGAGTAACGTAATAACAATAAAGCCACCCCAAATGCGCTGTCTAACGGTCAAGTTCATATGCAATTCCAGAAAATAGTACTAATCAACACTTATCGGCAAGGTTGCCAATTAGTTAAGTATTTAAATTTAATTAGCTTTAAATTAAATTTATTTTAATTGTTATAAATCTAACAGATGTTCAGCTATTTTTCAGTTTATTTAGATAAAAGAGTGGGATTTTTCGACGAAATAGTCTTTTGTGTTGAGTTCCATTAGGGTCATTGCGCCACCCCAAACACAGCCTGTATCAAGAGCGTGGATGTTTTCTTGTTTGACTTTACCTTCTAAAGCAGCCCAGTGGCCAAATGCAATATGCTGTTTTAACTTAGAAATATCAGGGTGATCGAACCAAGGTATTATTGAGCTGTCTTCACTAATACTTGTTTTGTTTGCAAAATCGAGTTCACCTGTAAGGTTTACGAACCGCATCCGAGTGAAATAATTAACAATATAGCGAAATTTAGCTTCACTACTTAAATTCGATTGCCACTGTAACGGATGGGGATCGTACATATTGGCGAAGTAATGAGTTGCATCAGCTCCTTGATAGCATTGTTGGGCAAAACTAGCACGTTTCAATGCCTTTTTTATTGACCAGCTAGGATTTAGGCCAGCATGACTTATCAGCATGTTATGGCGTTCAAGCCAAATAGCTAATGGCTGTTGCTGTAAAAAATGAATATATTCAGCGCGTTTTGGACTATTAAAAACATCGGCCAGCTTATCTTTGGGGTTTGCAGGTTTATTTAGATAATGACAAGCGATAAGGTGTAAATCATGATTACCAAGGGTAATAGTTACACTGCCTTGCATAGTATGAAGACGCTCGAGACAGGCGAGTGAGTCAGGACCTCGAGCGACTATATCGCCGACTAAGTAAAGGTGATCTTGGCTTGGATTGAAGTTGACCCGTTTCAATAACGCATCAAATTCACTATAACACCCCTGTAAATCACCAATTGCATAATCAGCCATCGTTATTTAGTGCAATATGTTTGGGCGAGCTAAACGAAACACCTCAATTGGTGCTTCGAATTCAGTCCCAAATTCGTTACGCATGGTGTAATGACCTTGCATTGTCCCAACTGGGGTATCAAGCACAGCGCCACTGGTGTATTTGTAGCTTTCACCTGGGGCAATGGTTGGGGTTTCACCAACAACACCTTCACCTTGTACTTCCACTTCTTTACCGTTAGCATCAGTAATTAACCAATAACGGCTCAAAAGCTTAGCACTGCATAAACTGTGGTTTTTAATGGTGATAGAGTAAGCAAAAACGTATTTATCTTGTTCAGGCTCTGATTGACCTTCTACGTAGAAGGTCTCAACCGACACCTTAATTGGAGAACCTAGATTACTGCTTGTTGTCATAAATCCAATTAGCTATATCAATAAATTGTTGTAAAGACAGGCTTTCAGCACGCAGCGTGATATCAATGCCGATGCTTGTTAGTTCTTCAGCTGTAAGTAAGTTAGATAAACTATTACGCAGAGTCTTACGGCGCTGATTAAAGGCTTCTAAGCATACTGTGTTAAGAAGTTTTGTACTTTTAGCTGAACGCTGTTCAGGCTTTTTAGGGATCAAACGAATTACTGCTGAATCGACCTTAGGGGCTGGCTTAAAGCACTCTGGTGGCACATCAATCACTGGCATTGCGTGACAGTAATATTGTGTCATTACACTCAAGCGGCCAAAAGCTTTGCTGCCTGGGCCTGCGACCATACGTTTAACCACTTCTTTTTGCAGCATAAAGTGCATATGCTCTACGTTATCTGCGAACTCAAATAAATGGAATAACAGCGGGGTCGAAACATTGTAAGGTAAGTTACCAAAAATCTTTAATTTTTCGTCTGACTTGATCAAAGAGCTAAAGTCGAACTTCATTGCATCGCCTTGATGCACTGTTAACTTTGGCCCTAAGAATGGATGGCTCGTTAAACGTTCTGCTAAGTCTTTATCTAACTCAACAACCGTTAGGTGGCCACTTAAATCAGCGACTGGCTCAGTGATAGCACCAAGACCCGGGCCGATTTCTACTAAATTATCTTCAGGTTTAGGATCAATGGCCGTGACGATTTTGTCGATGATCATGTCATCGTTTAAAAAGTTTTGACCAAAACGCTTACGCGCGCGGTGTCCTAAATGTACTTTATCTGTCATTGATTCTGCGCTTTTTCATGGGCGAGCTTAATTGCTTCGCGGATCGCTAATTCAAAACTACCTACATCAGCAGTACCTGTGCCGGCTAAATCGAGAGCCGTGCCGTGATCTACTGAGGTGCGAATAAATGGCAGGCCAAGAGTGATGTTGACCGAATTGCCGAAACCTTTGTATTTTAGCACAGGTAATCCCTGATCGTGATACATTGCAAGCACTGCATCTGCTTGCGAAAGATATTTATCTTGGAATAGGGTATCAGCAGGCAATGGGCCAATTAAGTTCATACCTTGGTTATTTAATAGCTCAAGAGTTGGCGTTATAGTGTCAATTTCTTCAGTGCCTAAATGACCATCTTCGCCGGCATGTGGGTTTAAGCCACATACGAGAATGCGTGGCTTTTCAATGCCAAACTTTGTTTGTAAGTCATGATTTAATATTGTGGCTACTTTGCTTAAACGCTCAACGGTGATTGCGCGCGATACATAAGCAAGCGGTATATGCGTTGTAACAAGCGCCACGCGTAAGCCTTCTGTAGCTAACAACATCACGACATCGGCAGTATTCGATTGCTGTGCAAAATACTCAGTGTGACCGCTGAATGAGATACCTGCTTTGTTGATAATCCCCTTATGCACAGGGCCTGTAACAACAGCGGCAAAGGTACCATCCATATTTTTTTCACTGGCAATGCGCAGTGTATCCAACACATATTGACCATTGGCGTCATTAAGTACGCCCACTTCAACATCAGAGCCTAAATCTACTTGGTGTAAGTAAACGCTGCCTGCAGGGGCAATGCTTGGGGCTTGGCTGTCATCGAAGTCAATTAAATTGATATCTAAACCAAGCAACTTAGCGCGCTGTTTTAATAACGCGCCATCAGCAATCACCACCAGTTGGGCATCCCACTGGTGCTGCGCTAACTTGATAAGTAAATCAGGGCCAATACCAGCTGGCTCACCTGGGGTAATTGCAATTCTAATGGTCATAATTATTATTCTGTTGGGAAAATATCAACGTGTGCTTGCTCACGCATTTCTTGCTGCCAGTTGAAACTTTCTTCTTTAAATTTACGATTAAACAGTAGTTGGTGAGCGCGGTTACGTTTAGCTTGCTCTGTTTTATCAGCTACACGCTTATCAAGTAGCTGTACAATGTGCCAACCAAACTGAGTTCTGAATGGCTCACTGATTTCATTTTTATCTAGAGAAAGCAAGGTATTCTTAAACTCTGGTACATAGGTGCTTGGGTCAGTCCAGTCGTACTCACCACCTTTTAGTGCTGAACCTGGATCTTCAGAGTACTCTTTAGCAAGTTCTGCAAAGTCAGCTTTACCATCACGAAGATCTTTTGCAAAGCCTTTAAGCATGTCACGCGCTTTTTCTTCGCTTAAAATAATTGATGGTTTAACTAAGATATGGCGAGAACGAACTTCTGTTGTTTCAACAACTTGACGACCGCGAACATCTTGCACTTTGATGATGTGGAAACCAGCACCTGAACGAAGCGGACCAACAATGTCATCTTTTTTATGACCTTTTACAGCTTCTGCGAATAGCGATGGCATTTCGTTGATGCTCATCCAACCAAGCTGGCCACCCTCAAGTGCCTTTGAGCCGCTTGAAGATGAAATAGCAATACGCTTGAACTCTTTGCCTTCTTTTAAAAACTCAATAACTTTCTCAGCTCGCGTTTTAGCGCTCGCAATCTCATCCGCAGTAGCATCACTAGGAATATCAATCAAGATATGGCCAATGTCATATTCTTCGGCATTTTTACCTTGTGTTTCCATGATTTTTAACAGGTTATCAATTTCTTGCGTACTGATATAAATACGGCGATCAACGTTCATGCGAGTTACTTGTTGCGTGGTGATCTCTTTACGGATTTCTTCGCGATATGCAGGGTAGCTGTCTCCAGCCGCTTCAATTGTCCGACGTAAGTCAGCAATACTGCCACCTTGCTCACGCGCCATATTTTCTAAAGTTTGGTCTAATTGCGAGTCTGAAATCTCAAGACCCATACGCTCAGCAAGTTGCATCATTAGTTCTTGGCTAACTAAACGCTCAATGGCTTGAATTCGCAGTGTATCATCAGAAGGTAATTCTTGACCTTGCTCTGCAGCCTGAGTCTTTACGCGATTAACAATGGTGTCTACTTCACTTTGTAAGATAACACCTTGGTTAACAACGCCCACCACTTTGTCAATTTCAACTGGTTTTGCGAAAACGTTTTGGCATAGGCCAACTGTTAATAATGCTGATGCAAATAATTTTTTTAAATTCATACTTTTTCTAATACTCTTGCTAATAGTACTGCGGTACTAGTTATTAAGAAAATACGGTCTACGATAGCCAAAAATACCTTGTTGTAATAATTTTTGTGCATCATAACGGCTTTTGCTTCCAAGCCCTTTTAACACAATATTGAAACCAATACTTGTGTCAAAGGTTGCTTGTTCTTGACCAATCGCCTGGTTCAAATCAGTTTCGATTTGACGACGGCCTGTGATTTGAAACGCCCAACAGCATGATTCATACTGAAGACCGCTGAAAACCTCAATGCTACGACCGCTCTCTAAATCGCGGTGATAGCTGCCAACAAACTGCCAATCTTCTGATAGCGGAATGCTGGTAAATAGACCAACTTGCTCGATTGTATTGCCTGAGACATCATTTGCATAGCGATGGTTCAATTGCACGAGCTGTTTATCGTCACCTTTATAATCTAAGGTGATATTTGACTGAATAATTTCTTTACCATCAGTGTCGTACTGGATACCACCTGATAAATACCAACGACGGTGCCAATGTAACATTGTTTGCGCTGCAAACAAGGCATTGTAGTTAGTGTCGGAGTCGATACCTTGTGATGTAGGCTTGGCATCATTACTTAAATAAAAAATTTGTCCGGCACTGAAGTTAAATACTTCTTCATTTTCACTACTAAATAAGCGTGTTGTTGCACCTAACGTAAATTGGTTTGCAGTTGCTATCCGGTCGATACTTGAAAAACGGCGATCTCTAAATAAGCCAAAGAAATCGTCTTGTAATTTTGCTGTATCGTAAAGACCAATATTTGATTGGTCTTTATTTGGCGTATATAAGTACTGAATTTGTGGTTCAAGAGTTTGAATACCATCTTTAAAGAAAAATGCAGTATCACGCTCAAAATTTAATTGGCTGTATAAACGCACTTTAGGTAGGGTTCGAGTGACACTTTCATCAAACTCGGTACCAGCTAAGTCACCATGTTGGTTGTATTCAGTATGTAATAAGCTGAACTCAGATAAAAATGACCATGCGTATTCTTGGTAACCAAAACTTGCTTTAGGCTCTATATGAACACGGCTTGCTTCATCAATTACAGCTTCATCATTAGTGAAATAACTGAGCTCACCATCAAGGGTTAAATCAATGCCATAAAAATCATATGCATCAGTTTGCGAAAAACTAATTTGTGGCAACGCCGCATATGATTCACGGTGATCACCAAGTACTTCAAAGCTTTGCAACTTGATATTGGTGCGCCAAGTGTCACCTAAGTGGGTTAGAGAGCCGGTGCGGTACAACTGAGTATCGGTGCGAGTCGCATAACCAGAGTTTAAATCGGTTAAGTAGTTATCATCACTGACGTTTGTTATGTCGATATTAGCACGCCAGTTTTCACCTAAATAACTTTGCTGTTGCCAGTGGAACAGGTAACGAGAGTCTACATTTGGCTCTTCGTCATCTTTGTCTAGGTACTCAACAGCAACTAAGCCATTATTTTGCTCAGTTAAGTAACGAAATTCCCCAATCATTTGTAAACCGCGTTTAGACATATAGCGCGGTGTTATAGTCGCGTCGTAATTTGGTGCAATATTCCAGTAATAAGGAGTAATGGTTTCGATACCATAGCGGCCTGAGCTCGAGAAGTTAGGTGTTAGTAAACCTGACTTACGACGGTCATCTAATGGGAAAGTAAAATAAGGAACATAAAGTACTGGGGTATCAAACACTCTAAGCACAGTATTATGTGTTTCGCCCCAACCTTCTTCTCTTGATAAGTCGATTTCGTCAGCTTCGATGGCCCACACAGGTGTTTCACCCGGACAGGTAGTAAAGCTTGCGTTCATCAGGTTTAGGCCAGACTCATTAACTGTTAGTTTTTCTGCGCCGCCATGACCAAGTTGATCAGTAAACTTATAGTCTGCGCCTAGCAAGCTCAATTCAGAATTGTTTAAATCTGCATTGAGTCCAGAGCTATTAATTTGGCTTACTTTATCGCGATAAACGATAGGACCGGTTGCATTAAGTAACCCACGTTGTTTGTCAATCAGTGCACTTTGTGCGGACAAATTCATCGTTAGGGTGTTAATATCTACATTACCGGTAAATTCTGCGCTTTGGGTACCCAATAGTTCAATATCATCGGATTTGATATCGATCGTATTAAGTTCAAGGCCAGGGAGCGGTTGCCAAGCTCTGGTTTGCATTGAAGTGCCACAAAAATTGTGTGCCAGTTCAGTTTCGGCGAACGATGGTGCGCTAAGTACGCTTAGCATCATTATGCCCCAGGTTTTGCTCATTTAATGACCTTAATGCTCTTTGGTTGGATATAAGCTAGACATAATAAAGGAAAACAATGGCAAATACAGTAATTGACTTAGTGAAAAATAGATATCTTACTAAATGAATCGTTATAAAAGTTTACAGCAGTTTTTAAATCCTCACTTTAAAGAGGATGAATATCAATTAGCCGCCATCACTGGGGATGCGAGTTTTCGCCGTTATTTCCGCGTAAACACAAGTGATCAGAGCTATATTGTCATGGACTCAGATCCAGACAAACTAGATAACACACCTTATATAGAACTCAACAAAGTGTTTTCTCAGCATGGCTTTAAATTACCAAAAATTCTTCAGGCTGATGAAAAACAAGGCTTCTTCTTGCTGAGTGATTTAGGCAATACTCATTTGGCTGATTTACTGGGCGACGAAGACCGCACTTTACACTACAAACATCTAATAAAGTTAAGTGCACAGTGGGCGCAAATCCCGCCTGCCCAATATATGAAAGTATTTGATGGCGAGTTTTTACAGTTTGAGCTAAGTATTTTTAGAGATTGGTTAGTCGATAACTTTATCGGTGAGCAACTCTCTGCTGATGAGCAGAAAATGTGGCAACAAGCCTGTGAGTTATTAATTAATAATGCCCTTGAGCAACCAATTGTTACGGTGCACCGAGACTTCCATAGTCGCAATATTATGCGCACAGGGCAGCAATGGGCAATCATCGATTATCAAGATGCCGTACAAGGGCCGGTGTGTTATGACCTTGTGTCGTTATTAAGAGATTGCTATTTCAAGCTACCAGAACAAGAGCTCGACTACCTTTTACATTACGCTTATGACGAATTTAGCGAGCAGCAGCTATTGCAAGACACTTCGTTTGCGATGTTTAAACGTTGGTTTGACTTAACCGGCGTGCAGCGTCATTTAAAAGCTGCGGGCATATTTTGCCGCTTAAAATTACGTGACGGTAAGTCTGGCTATTTGAATAATGTGCTGCCAACCCTTACATACATCAGTAATGTCAGTAAAGAATACCCAGAGTTAACAGCCCTTGGTCAGTGGATAGAGCAGATAATTATGCCACAGACTAAGCAGCGTTTAACGAAAGAGTCCAAATGAAAGCAATGATCCTAGCTGCGGGGCGTGGTAAACGCATGATGCCGCTAACCGAAACGCAACCAAAGCCGATGCTAAAGATTAACGGCAAGCCACTATTAGAGCATCATATTAATAACTTACGTCAAGCCGGGGTTACCGATATTGTTATTAACCTTGCCTGGCAGGGCGACAAAATAACAGAGTATTTCGGTGATGGTTCGCAGTTTGGTGTATCGATCACTTACAGCCAAGAGCAGGCTGGGGGGCTTGAAACCGCCGGGGGGATCATTCAAGCATTGCCGTTATTGGGTGAGCAATTTATTGTCATCAATGGTGATGTGTTTACTGATTACGATGTGACTTCGTTGAAGCAGTTACACCTGCAAGCCGGTGAGGCGCATATTGTCCTTGTTGAAAATCCTGCGCATAACCCTGATGGTGATTTTGCACTGAGTCACCTAAGCCCAGATAGTCAAAAGTATACTTTTTCCGGTATAAGTCGTTATCATGCTGATTTCTTTAAAGGTCTCAGCACAGGTATTCGCCCGCTTGGGCCAATCTTGCGCGAAAAGCTTAGTGAGTACCAGGTTTCGACTGAACTTTATTTGGGTCAGTGGGATGACATTGGCACACCAGCCAGACTCGACGAAATCAATCAGCGTTTCGCTTTGTAAAAACAACAGAGGTTTGCCAAATTATGTGGGGAAAAGTACTCGGTTTTTGTTTTGGCTTTATGTTTGGCAAATTTATAGGAGCCTTACTGGGCCTTTACCTAGGCCATATGTTCGATCGCAGCTTAAAACAAGATTTTGATAAAGCAGGTGGTTTTTCTGGTTTGTTTAAAGGCGATGATATTAACGAGCGCCAAGCACTTTTCTTTTCTAGCTGCTTTGCAGTGATGGGGCATATCGCCAAATCGAATGGTCGCGTTAGTGAAACGCATATTCGTGCTGCAAGTTTGTTTATGGACGAGATGGGGCTCTCAGGTGATGAGCGAAGAGAAGCACAAGATGCCTTTCGTAGTGGTAAAGAAAGCGATTTTTCATTAAAAGAAACCGTTCATGACTTTAAAGAGCGCTTTGCTCGACGCCATGATTTATTGCAACTGTTCCTCGAAATACAAATTCAAATGGCCTTTTCTGATGGTCACCTTGCAGAGCAAGAAAAGCAGCTTTTGCAAGAGGTGAGTAAGCAGTTAGGTATTTCACGTACTCAGTTTGCAATTTTATTAAAACGCTACCAAGCCGAATTTGCATTTCGTCAGCAACAACAGCGTTTTTATGAACAACAACGTCAACAAAGTCAGCAAAATCGCAGCAGTCATAGTGAACAAAGAGGGCACAGTGTGCCACCGAATAATAGTATGAATCGCGCCCAAGCGTTGGCTCTTTTAGGCTTAAACAATGATGCTTCTGCGAGAGATATTAAAGTTGCTTATCGAAAGCTCATGGCTCAGCACCATCCCGATAAGCTGGTATCGCAAGGTTTACCAAAACATATGATGGAAGTTGCGGTAAAGAAAAGCCAAGATATTCAAGCGGCTTATGAGTATTTAAAAAAGGCGGCGTAAAAATCCGTCGACTTCTTTGAGCAGTCGCTGGTGCTGCTCAGGCTCTGAAGGCACACCAAATAACTCTCTTTGTCGGTAGTCATATTTTGCGTGTTTTCTTACCCAACGTTTTCTGTCTTTAACACTTTGCAGCGTGTCAGGGTTGCCCTCACTATAGAAAATATCCAGTAGCGGTGGGCTGATAGTCGAAAGCGTCGCATTGAGATGCTGGTTACGAACACTGTTAGGTAAATAACTACCTAGGCTAATAAAAGCGTTTAGTTCGTTATTTGGAAAGCTCGCATAATGTTCAATCAAGAGCCCCGCACTGGCACCTTGTGCTACTACAATAATGTTGCCGCCTTCATCCATGGCACTGTTATACAAGGCATTGAATCTGGCAATTAGCTTTAATTTATAATCATCAAGTACGGCTTCACTAATATTAGGTTCACCTGTAACAAAATGCGGCGCTTGTTGTGTTTCGGCTGGTGGAGCAGGAGTTGATTGCTCATCGCCTTGTTGACTACTTTGTGTTGTTGACTCAGCTTCAGAGCTTTCAGGTGACTCGGGCGTTGTCACATCGACAGGGTGCCAATCAATGTCAGGCATGGTCATGGCAAGGGTTGCATAGCCAATTTCGTTTAACTGCTTGCGCAAAAAGTTAATACCAGCATTATTAGTGGGTAAGTGCTGCCAATCAGGAATGATTAGCACAATTCCGCGTTGACTGGCTGCCATCGATTGACGGTATAAACTAATGAACTCATCTTCACCGGCAAGCAGAGTACGTACTTCATCACTTGGTAAAAAGCGTTGAATATCGTTAGTGACCAAGCTTGACCAAGGGGTGGGTTTAATAAAATCGGCAGCATTCACATTGCCCATCAACGCAAAACAGGCTGCGTAAGCTAAGCGATGTGCGGGTTTTAAATTCATGCCGATATTACCTGAGTCTTTAATTAAATCAGTGATTAATTAACTATCGGCAGTCTTTATTAAATATTTAGCGAATTGTCTTAAAACTCAGGAGCGGCTTCAAAAATCAGTGTTTCACCGCTTGCAGGGTGAGCTAAGGTAAGCATTTCGGCATGCAGTTGTAAGCGGGGAGACATGGCGTATGCCTCGGGGTGAGCATACAACTTATCGCCTAAAATAGGGTGACCTAATGACAGCATGTGCACACGTAGTTGGTGAGAACGCCCAGTAATAGGGGTCAGCTCG
Source organism: Pseudoalteromonas sp. PA2MD11 (assembly GCF_017808125.1). Classification (NCBI taxonomy): domain Bacteria; kingdom Pseudomonadati; phylum Pseudomonadota; class Gammaproteobacteria; order Alteromonadales; family Pseudoalteromonadaceae; genus Pseudoalteromonas; species Pseudoalteromonas sp. PA2MD11. Next base: position 244,199 of record NZ_JADKNF010000004.1, on the reverse strand, counting down.
ACACGAGTTGCATTCTGTTCATGCTCAAGTACTTTAAAATGGGTTAATGACGGTTTGCCATTGTCGTGATCAACCATTTGCTTTGGGCGGTTCGGCCAATCACAAATAAGTGGTAAATCTACAGAACCAGTTTCTTGCTCAAGCTTACCGAATACACGAGCAATGTAGCGTTTCGCGGTTTTTCTATCTTGAAACTGAATGCTTAAATTACGATGCGCTTCTTTATGCATAGCTAAACAAATAATGCCAGAGGTCGCCATATCAAGGCGGTGAACAATTTTTGCCGTTGGGAAAACGCGATTAATGCGGGCAATAAGGCAGTCGGCGTGTTTTGGGTCTTTTCCCGGCACAGTAAGTAAACCACTTGGTTTATTCACAATAAGTAAGTCATCGTCTTGATAAACAATACTTAAATAAGGTGTCATTGGGGGATTATAATTGAGTAACACAGCCAGCCTCGATGATATGCAAGGACGCTATTTTAAAGGAGTATGAGCGCATACACAATGCCAGAGCTGGTTTTAGAAAAGTAGTTAAGATACAGTAAATTCAGCTATGGAGTTTTAAGAAAAGGACAAACAAATGTTTCGCTTTGGTTTAATTCGCAGTAAGCCTTGTTCACGATGTGGCTTAGAAGTAAATTATCTTGAGCCAGAGTGTCCGCACTGTAAAGGCCTATCAGATTTACAGGTCGTGTTTTTGAAGAAGTCCCACAGAGATGATTTACGTAATAAAAATAGCGATTTAATAGCCGTTTTTTGGAAGCTAACCCTTGTTGCATTTTTTATAACACTACTTCTCTTCATTTTTTAGGAATAGCTTGCTCTTTGGGCTTGCAGATATCTATTCCCCTTATTTTTAGCTACAATACGCGCCGTTTAATTATCTGGTAAATACAGTGGCTACTATCTCAAATAATTCCGTGTTAATGCTTCGTGCTCAGCAAATGACTGAGTCTCGTCGTGTATTTAAAGCGCGAGGAGCAAAGTTAACGCGTTGTGAGCGATGTTTATTAGCCGAACACTATTGTATTTGTGATGGTGTTGAACAGGCAAAGTGTGATGCCGCGGTTTGTTTACTTATGTACCATAATGAGAGTTTTAAGCCGTCAAATACTGGCCGTTTAATTGCTGAAATCGTGCCAGATAACCATGCCTTTAAATGGGATAGAACAAATCCAGATGAAGCCTTATTAAGCTTATTGGCAGATCCCCAGTATCAGCCAATGGTTATTTTTCCTGCCAGCGATGTAGACGACGAAGAGCGGGTGATCACCGAAGTAACCCCTGTTGAAGGTAAGCGTCCATTGTTTATCTTTTTAGATGGTACTTGGCGCGAAGCAAAGAAAATGATCCGTAAAAGCCCTTATCTAGATAATTTTCCTGTGCTTTCAATTACACCTGAAAAGCTTTCGGATTATCGATTGCGTGTTGCCCCGCATGAGCATCAACTAGGTACTGCTGAGGTGGCTATTATGGTTCTTGCTCTTGCTGGTGAGGAAGACGCTACACAAAAGCTTGAGCAACATTTTATTAAGTTTAGAGATGCTTACCTGCTTGGTAAGCGAAATAAGGGACGCCCAGAGTAATAGTACCAATCCGCAATAATACTTAATCATTTTGAGGGATTAAACCTGTCGCTACCTGCGTTAAAAATTACTGATTTAGAACAACTAAATAACGAAATTTTTGCCTTGTTATCGACGAGGTTTTATTGCCTCAAAATAGACCACTTAATTAAGCGAATTGGTATAACTCTTTACTAAATTGTAGGCAAAAGAAAAGCGCGTACTATCTCTAGTCGCGCTTGCGGAATCTTCTTAATTTTTTGCATCCTGCAATTGAATCTAATCAACTCCCTAAACTTTGCCAATCCATGCTATTACACTTTACTTATTGGTTCTGTGTAATATAAGGCAATCCCGCCTTGTTTCCTTGTTAGTCCTTTACATCCTTGCTGGTAAATACTTTACCACTCCCTTACGTGCCATCCTGACACTATCCCTTTGTTTGCAAATCCGTTGCGATGCCCTAACGGCCTGTCCTTTATTCCACTTTTTTGAACTTCCTGTATAACAACATCCTGTTGTTATGCCATTCCACATCATCCTGATGCTGTCCGTAGGTTGTCACTCCATTGCGTTACTCTTCCTGAGCCTGTCCTTGATTCCTTATTCTCCTAATGAACCTTATTCCGCGGTATTATGAGTAATGCTTCCTTATCCATCTACTCATTAAGCTTCTTGCTTAGTTGATGTAAGTAATTATAGAGAAATAGGCAAAGCTGAGTAGGTCAAAATCTTACTTAATCTGCTGGTTATTTTATTGTCATTTAATATATTTCATTAAATTTCAGTTGGTTAAGTGTTTTTATGCAGTGTTTGCTGGTGCTTTTTACTCAATAACTGCCATGTGGGTGAGATATGTCTTACATGTAAATTCCTAAATGGCAGCTATGTTGATTGAAATATAAGTTTAAACGGGTGCACTTTGCCCTAACTCTAGGTAAAATATTTTGATAATTGTTATTATTTAGGTGCTATAAAATGAAAAAAACAGCCTTAGTATTACTTAGCGCATTATTAAGCGCGCCTACATTTGCTGCAGATGTAGTAAATATTTACTCGTTTCGTCAACCATTCTTAATTCAGCCTATTTTGGATGATTTCACTAAGCAAACAGGTATTAAAACCAATGTGGTTTTTGCCAAAAAAGGGCTGATTGAACGTGTAAAGCGTGAAGGTAAACATAGCAAGGCTGATTTAGTATTAACCTCAAATTTTAGTGCGCTGATTCAATTAGAAGATTTAGGCTTAACGCAATCAATTAATAGTGATGTAGTTAATGCGAATGTGCCAAGTACTTTTCGCGATGCCGACGGTCAATGGATAGCACTTACTAAACGTGTACGTAATGTTTACTCTGCAAAAGAGCGCGTTGGTGCGCTTGGTGAGTTAACATATGAAGATTTAGCGGACCCAAAATACAAAGGTAAGATCTGCACTCGCTCTGGTAAACATCCTTACAATTTAGGTTTAGTTGCTTCTATGGTTGCTCACCATGGCGAAGCAAAAACTAAGCAATGGCTTGAGGGCGTAAAAGCCAATTTAGCACGTAAACCGCAAGGTAATGACAGAGCGCAAGTCAAAGCCGTAAAAGAAGGTTTATGCGATCTGGCGTTAGGCAACAGCTATTATTTTGGCAAAATGATGCAAGATGAGCAGCAAAAATCATGGGCAGAAGCGGTATATATTAACTTCCCTAACCAAACAAACCGTGGTTCTCATATCAATGTATCGGGCGTTGTTATGACCCGTTATGCTAAAAACCCTGAAAATGCCTTGAAACTGATTGAGTATATGACCGACAATAAGGCGCAAAATATGTATGCTTCAGTGAATATGGAATACCCTGTAAAGCAAGGGGTTGCATTATCAGAGATGGTTGCATCATGGGGTGAGTTTAAAGAAGACAGTCTACCTCTTGATGAGATCAGCAAATATCGCCCTGTGGCACTGAAGCTGATTGATGAAGTAAAGTTTGATTTATAACGAGAACACTCCTCGTTACACAATTTTATAAAAGCTGTTTTTTAACAGCTTTTATTTTATCTGGTATTAATCCACTTATGCATGTGAAGTTTTCGCTGTCGCGTTGGCAGCTTATAGCCTGGCTTATTGGCCTGTTGCTTGTTACGCCATTAGGCTTTTTATTATTTGAGTCTCTGCAAGGAGATTCAGATGTATTTCAGCACCTTTTCGATACCGTGCTGTGGGATTATACCCGTAATACTCTCATACTCATTGCAGGGGTAGGGCTGTTAAGCTGTGTAATTGCATTGCCGTTAGCTTGGTTAACTGCATATTGTGACTTTCCCGGGCGTAAGCAATTTGAATGGGCGTTAATGCTGCCTTTAGCAATGCCAACTTATCTTATCGCCTACGTGTATACCGACTTACTTGATTATGCAGGGCCTGTACAGATCGCACTCAGAGACTGGTTTGGTTGGCAATCACCAGACGATTACTGGTTTTTTGATATTCGTACATTGACTGGGGCTATTTTTATGATTGCCTTGGTACTCTATCCTTACTTATACCTAATTTTTAAAACGGCACTCAGAGAGCAGTCTTTTAAACTAGTGCAAGCTAGTCAACTAATGGGGCTATCACCATTACAAAGTTTTTTACGCGTTAGTTTGCCTCTTGGTCGTGGGGCGATTGTGGCAGGGGTTACATTGATCAGTATGGAGGCTATGGCTGATTTTGCTACCGTCAATTACTTTGCTGTGAGTACACTGACGACCGCTGTTTATGATACATGGCTTGGCTATTACTCATTAACCGCAGCGGCGAAAATCTCAGGTATTATGTTACTGATTTTGTTTTTAACCATCATGGTTGAGCGCTTTAGTCGTCGCAATCAAGCTGTGTATGAACGTCAGTCAAGCGTAAACAGCGCAACTTTGTATCGCTTAAAAGGCGGTGCGGCATGGGCTGCAAGCTTGGCTTGCACAGTTGTGCTGGTATTGGCTTTTATTCTGCCGGTTGGGGTATTAGTTAAATATGCCATTGTCTATGCAGATGAAGCATGGAATGGGGCATTTTTTAATTACGCTTGGCAAAGCTTTAAAGTGGCTGTAGTGGTGAGCATTGCAACTATCCTATTGAGCTTATTGGTATTGTTTTATCAGCGCATCGCTAAGCAAGCTTACCCTTTGATCCCTGGGCGTTTAGCAAGTACTGGCTATGCCTTACCTGGTACTGTATTAGCGATTGCTGTATTGCTCCCATTAACTCAGCTAGATGATGCATTAAATAATTGGCTTGAGCCTTTTGGTTTATCACCAGGATTACTTTTAAGCGGCACTTTATTTGCGATGATTTTTGCTTATGTTGTACGTTTTTATGCGATTGCGCATGGCGCGCTTGAAAGCAGTTTTTTACGTATTAGCCCATCGTTAGATATGGCCAGCCAATCAATGGGCAAAGGGCCCATGCAAACCCTTTGGCGAGTACATTTACCGCTATTAAAACGCGGTATTTTAACAGCTGGTTTGTTAGTGTTTATTGAGTGCATGAAAGAGTTACCTGCAGCTCTATTACTCAGACCTTTTAATTTTGAAACCCTAGCAACTCATGTTTTTCAATATGTTAGTGATGAGCAATTGGAGCTTGCGTCAATTTCAGCCTTGTTTATCGTGTTAGTTGGGTTAATCCCTTTGTATTTCGTTAATCGTTCGATGGAGCAAAATCACTCATGAGTCATTTGATAATTAAAGACTTAGCTTATCAGTACAATGCGACTCAGGTGTTGAGTGAACTAAACCTCAATGTAGAACAAGATGAAATCGTCTGTTTGCTTGGCGCAAGTGGCTGCGGTAAAACCACCACCTTAAAGGCAATTGCCGGAATTTTACAGCCTGAGCAAGGCTATATGAGTATTGATTCAAAAGTGGTCAACGATAGTGGGCTGTTTGTTGCACCGGAAAAACGTAATATTGGCATGATGTTCCAAGACTATGCGTTGTTTCCTCATTTAACGGTAAGCGACAACATTGCGTTTGGGCTAAGCAATATGAGTAAAGCGCAAAAGCGCGAGCGTGTAGATGAAATGCTTAGCCTTGTTAAACTTGATGGTTGTGCACAGCGATATCCGCACCAGCTTTCTGGTGGACAGCAGCAACGAGTAGCAATAGCCCGTGCACTTGCTTACAAACCAAGTTTATTATTACTTGATGAGCCATTTTCGAATATTGATACACAAGTGCGTTTTGAGCTTATTGCTGATATACGCCGCATTATTAAAGCTCAGCAGGTGTCTGCGGTATTCGTTACCCACTCGAAGGAAGAAGCTTTCGCATTCGCCGACACGCTTGCGGTTATGCATGGTGGAAAAATTGCCCAACAAGGCTCTCCTGAGCAGTTATTTAGTCAACCTAACTCAAAGGTGGTTGCAGAGTTTCTTGGTACGGGCATATACTTAACGGCAAAAGTATTAACGCCAACTGAATACGAAACGGCGTTTGGTGTGATTCATTCATTGACGGCGAACAATGCAGATTGTCAACAAGGTCAAGTGTATATAAGGCCACATTATATTCAGTTGTGTGAAGCTGCGCACAGTGACGCAAGCAGTTTAACTATCTTGCACAGGCGCTTTATCGGTACGCGTTATGTATATCGAATCAATATTGCAGGGCAAGAGTGTGAAGTTGCAGCAGAGCAAGACCGCGTGTTAGCTGTTGAGCAGCCTGTAAAAATAAAAATAATGCCGCACACAGTCAATTTTTTTCATGATTAGTAATTACTAACAATCTTGAATCCTTGGCTTTGTGCAAATAACGAGAAGCTAAGGATTCACTATGGCGCAAGCGCAATCTGGGATTTGTGCTGAAGCAAACTTACATGGTTTGCACCTGTTTTTTAATGTTTACGATGGCCACGATGAGTCATTACGTAAAAAACTAAAACGCGTTAGCGTCATTCAAGATGAGTTTGCTGATCAGTTCTCAGAAGCCATGCTATCGTGCGTGGTTGCCCTTGGTGCTCAGTATTGGCCGCACATCTTGCCCGAGTTTATCCCTAGCCAATTGCAAAGCTTTCCGAATGTAACTCACAGTGAGCATGTGATGAGTGCTCAGCCGTTTGACTTGTTTGTGCAAATTCGCTCAGACCGTGAAGATGTAAACCATCTATTTGCTCTGCAAATTCTAAAATTATTAACACCGGATGTTGAGCTGGTGGAGCAGGTCCGTAATTTTCGGTTTTTAGACGGGCGTGATTTTAACGGCTTTATTTATGCAGGCGATACACCCCATGGCCGTCAAAAGCGAAGTACTGCACTTATCGACAAACCGGGTCACTTTGAAGACCAAGGCAGTTATGTTCATGTTCAGCGCTTTGTGCATGATCTGAGTGTCTGGCAGCATTTATCGCTGTCTGAGCAAGAGCAAATCATGGGGCGCACGCGTCTAGATAACACCTTGATTATGCCTGCTGTAGAAACCAGTCATGCGGTTCGCAGTGAATTAAAAGATGAGCATGGCCAGCCACTCTTGCTAAACCAAAGCATGCCATTTGGTGATGTGCATAAGCAGGGGATTTTAATGGTTTCGTGCGCGGCGCAAGGGGATGTGTTTGAGCAGGTATTAAAGAGTCGCTTGGGGCAGGGCGATTGCTATGATCATTGGCTCGATTTTACTCAAGCCGATATGGGATCTGCGTTTTTCGCCCCGTCAGTAAACTTCTTAAAGCAACTTTAAACGGTATCGAATAAAGTGCGCACGCGATCAAGCGTCACATCGATTTCAGAAATCTTCGCAGGGGCGATAAAAATAGTGTCGTCGCCTGCAATCGTGCCTAGTACGCCATCTGCTTTACCGAGTGAATCAAGTAAACGAGCAATTAATTGTGCTGCGCCTGGGCTAGTGCGAATAATAATCATCATTTCGTTATGCATAATATCAATAACAAGCTGACGCAGTGGGCTTTTCGCTGTTGGCACACCCATTTCAGCCGGTAAACAATAGACCATTTCTTGTTTTGCATTACGAGTACGTACTGCACCGAACTTGCTTAACATGCGAGAGACTTTACTTTGGCTAATATTATCAAAGCCTTGCTCTTTTAATGCTTCGACAATCTCACCTTGTGAGCCGAAGTTTTCTTCTTTTAATAGCGCTTTAAACGCTTTGATCAGTGCTTCTTGTTTGTCTTGTGGTTGCATGTTGCCGTTTCTTTATTCATAAAATGTAGGGTAATTCTACACAACTCTGCATATTTATGCAGTATTAGTTTACAAAGTCGTCCAAAATGCGTGTCTTTACAGCCAAGTTTACAACTATGGTCGAAATTATACGCGAAATAAGCAGGATAAATTTGTTTTTAGCCGCTAATTTCATTATCTTTAGGGCCACAAATATTTCCTACCTCAAATTACGGAGAATTCCAATGAAAGTTGCTGTTTTAGGCGCAGCTGGCGGTATCGGCCAAGCATTGTCTTTATTATTAAAAACAAGTTTACCTGCAGGTTCTGAATTATCGTTATACGATGTTGCCCCTGTTGTTCCTGGTGTAGCGGTTGATCTTTCTCACATCCCAACAGACGTTAAAGTTGAAGGTTTTGGTGCTGACAGCTTAGACGCAGCATTAGCTGGTTGTGATATCGTTCTTATCCCAGCGGGTATGCCACGTAAGCCAGGCATGGACCGTGCGGACCTTTTCAACGTAAACGCAGGTATCATCAAAACATTAGCTGAAGGCATCGTTAAAAACTGTCCTAAAGCGTTAGTAGGTATCATCACTAACCCAGTAAACGGCACTGTGCCAATCGTTGCTGAAGTATTCAAAAAAGCGGGTACTTACGATGCAGGCCGTGTATTCGGTATCACAACGCTTGACGTGATCCGTTCAGAAGCATTTGTTGCTGAACTTAAAGGTTTAAGCGCAACTGACGTTAAAGTTCCAGTGATCGGCGGTCACTCAGGTACGACAATCCTTCCTCTTCTATCTCAAGTTGAAGGTGTTACTTTCACTGACGAAGAAGTTGCGGCATTAACTCCACGTATCCAAAACGCAGGTACTGAAGTTGTTAACGCTAAAGCGGGTGGCGGTTCAGCGACTCTTTCTATGGGTGCTGCAGCAGCACGCTTCTGTATGTCTTTAGTTAAAGGCTTACAAGGTGAAGAAGTAGTTGATTACGCATACGTTGCAGTTGAAAACGGTGACGCAGCATACTTCGCACACCCAGTTCGTCTAGGTAAAAACGGCGTTGAAGAAATCCTTTCTTACGGTGAGTTAAGTGCATTCGAAGAGCAAGCTAAAAACGACATGCTAGCTACACTTAACAAAGACATCCAAGAAGGTGTTGATTTCATCAACGGTTAATTCCCGACAGATGATAGGCGATTTTTTAAATCGCCGAAAACAAAAAAGCCTGCAAATGCAGGCTTTTTTAATGGCTCGAATAAATAGTGTTTAGTGATCGCGGGCAACGGCGATACGGGCCAAACTCTCTAAGGCTTGTTTGTACGGTGTATCTGGTAAGAACGCAATACAAGCAATTGCTTTGTCAGCTTCTTGCTCAGCTTTTTGCATTGCAAATTCAAGGGCCTTAGTGTCAGCTAATGCCGCTAGAATGCTCTCTAAATGGTCCATACCATTACCAAACTCAATAGCTTCGCGTACTAGCTTAACTTGCTCTGGTGTGCCTTTTTGCATTGCGTAGATAAGCGGTAGGGTAGGTTTACCTTCAGCTAAATCATCGCCAATGTTTTTACCAAGTTGCTCGGCATCGGCGTTGTAATCAAGTACATCATCCACTAATTGGAATGCAGTGCCAAGATGCATTCCATATAAGTTTAATGCTTCAAGGGTTTGCTCGTCTTGCTCGGTAATAATTGCAGCAAGGCCGGTTGCAGCTTCGAACAATTTTGCCGTTTTGCTGTAAATAACCTGCATATAGCTTTGTTCTGTGGTGTCAGGGTCATTACAGTTCATTAGCTGTAATACTTCACCTTCAGCGATGACATTGGTTGCATCCGCTAAAATTTGCATGATTGGCATTTTTCCTAGGCCAACCATAAGCTGAAATGAACGTGTATAGATAAAGTCACCGACCAAAACGCTCGCTGCATTACCAAACTCTGCGTTGGCTGTAGGCGTACCACGGCGCAAATGTGACTCGTCGACAACGTCGTCATGCAATAAAGTGGCGGTATGAATAAATTCGATGATAGTGGCAAGCGTAATATGGTCTTTGCCCTCATAACCAAGTGCTTTTGCCGCTAAAATGGCCAACATAGGACGAACGCGTTTACCGCCACTGTTTACTATGTATAAACCGAGTTGGTTAACCAATGCGACATCTGAGCGCATTTGGGCATGTATAAGTTGATTGACGTCATCCATTTCATTTTCGATTAACGTCTGGATAGCTTTTATATCCATTGATCTCCGAGCCAATATTTATGGGTATACGGGGCTGATTGTACAACAAAAAAAGCGCTTGCTCGATATTTTGTGATGATTCAGTAAAAAAACACTGTAAAGTTTTTTATTTGAGATCAATTTTGCCAAGATAAATTTATAACCTTGATTAATAAGTGATCAGCTTTTTGAATTTTAAAGGTGCGTATTATTAGCGTAATTTAATTGTCATGAGATCGTAAAAACCGCTTGGCATGTGGTGTTTTTAGGATAGAATAGGGAAAAATATTGAATTGCTCTCAATGCAGCTATTTTTTATTCATTTTATCGAAAAAGAGGCTTGCTAGTTTTTGCACATTAGCGTAAACTTCGCGCCCTATTGAAGAATATTTTAGTTGCGTCGATTTGAGGGCGCACAGACGGAGTTAATTATGTACGCGGTTTTCCAAAGTGGTGGTAAACAGCACCGTGTGACTGAAGGTCAAACAATTCGTCTTGAGAAATTAGACGTTGAAACTGGTGCAGCAGTTGAATTTGATTCAGTACTTTTAGTTGCTGATGGTGAGAAAATCGAGATCGGTGTACCGTTCGTAAACGGTGGTAAAGTAACAGCTGAGGTTGTTTCACACGGTCGCGGTGAGAAAGTTAAGATTGTTAAATTTAGACGTCGTAAGCATTCTCGTAAGCAAATGGGCCATCGTCAATGGTTCACTGAAGTTAAAATCACTGGCATTAGCGCTTAATTAGAGGTACTGAGAAATGGCACATAAAAAAGCAGCTGGTAGTACTCGTAACGGTCGTGATTCAGAAAGCAAACGCCTAGGTGTTAAGCGTTTTGGTGGCGAATCAGTTCTAGCGGGTAGCATCATTGTTCGTCAACGTGGTACTCGTTTCCACGCTGGCGCAAACGTAGGTATCGGTAAAGACCACACTATCTTCGCAAAAGCAGATGGTAAAGTTCAATTCGAACAGAAAGGTCCTTTAAACCGTAAATACGTAAATATCGTAGCTGAGTAATCATCTCGATATTTGAAAAACCCCGCCTTTGCGGGGTTTTTTGTTTTAAGGCACATAATCGTGCGTATAAATATATACCTAAGCGCCTTGGCATTGGGTGCTGAATAGGGCACTTAGGTATATAATAGAGTTATTAACAAGCCAATCTTAAAGTGAGTAATCATGAAGTTTGTAGATGAAGTAGAAATTCGTTGTGACGCGGGTGATGGCGGCAGCGGAGTCGTATCTTTCCGACGTGAAAAATATGTACCAGATGGCGGCCCTGATGGCGGCGACGGCGGCGATGGCGGCAGCGTTTATCTACAAGCCGATGAAAACTTAAATACGTTAATTGATTACCAATTTGAGCGTTTTCATAAAGCAGAGCGCGGCACAAATGGTCAAAGCCGTAACATGACAGGTAAAAAAGGCGCTGATTTAACGCTTAAAGTACCTGTTGGTACACGTATCATTGATGTTGACACTGAAGAGTCATTAGGTGATTTGACCAAGCATGGTCAAAGGGTTGTTGTTGCAAAAGGTGGTTTCCATGGCTTGGGGAATGCACGTTTTAAATCAAGTACAAACCGCGCTCCACGTCAAAAAACACTAGGTACACCTGGTGAAGTTCGCAGCTTACGTCTAGAGCTAATGCTACTTGCTGATGTTGGCTTACTTGGTTTACCAAATGCTGGTAAATCAACGTTTATCCGCAGTGTTTCTGCAGCTAAACCAAAAGTGGCAGATTACCCGTTTACGACGCTTATTCCTAATCTTGGTGTAGTACGCCCAGATGCGAATAAGTCATTTGTAATTGCTGATATCCCAGGTCTAATCGAAGGCGCTTCAGATGGCGCAGGCCTTGGTATTCGCTTCTTAAAGCATTTGGAACGTTGTCGTGTATTACTGCATATCATTGATGTTATGCCTGTTGATGGTACAAACCCGGTTGATAATGCCTTTGCGATTATTAATGAGCTACACCAATACAGCCCTAAACTTGCTGAAAAGCCGCGCTGGTTAGTATTTAACAAAATTGACCTATTACCAGAAGATGAAGCTGAAGCCCTGTGTAATGAAATTGCCGAAGAGCTAGGTGAAGAGGCTAATGTTTACCGTATCTCTGCTGCGAATAAACAAAATACTCAAGCATTGTGTCATGACATTATGGCGCTACTTGATAGTATGCCGAAAGAGAAATTCGCTGAAGAAGAGAAAGAAGAAGTTGAATTTAAGTGGGATACTTACCATCAGAAAGCGACCTCTCAAGACGATGATGATTGGGATGACGACTGGGATGATGATGACTACGACGTAGAAGTTATCTACCAACGATAAAATTTAAAACTGAAAAGGAGCCATGCGCTCCTTTTTTATTAATAAGAAAAAAGTATTAAGGTTTAGTGTGAAAATTTCAATGATTGCTGCGATGGCAAATAACCGAGTAATTGGCCAAGACAACCAAATGCCATGGCATTTACCCGCCGATCTGCAACACTTTAAAAAAGTAACCATGGCAAAGCCTGTGATCATGGGCCGCAAAACGTTTGAATCAATAGGCCGCCCTTTACCAGGTCGTCAAAATATTATTATCACGCGTAATGTTGATTACACAGCAGAGGGTATTGAGGTGGTTACTTCTCCAGAAGCTGCGCTGAAATTGGTTGCTGATGTTGAAGAAGTTATGATTATTGGTGGCGGAAATATATACGAACAATTCCTGTCTCAAGCAGATCGTCTATACTTAACTTTTATCGACCTTGAAGTGGAAGGTGATACGCAATTCCCAGATTACGAAAGTGTTGCTAATTGGACGGTTTCCGAGCAAGAGCAGCATCAGCCTGATAACAAAAACCCTCACTCGTATACTTTTGTAACCCTGTACAAAAATTCGTAACATTATTGCGGTAAAATTAATTAGTTGGTACAATATTACACAATCTTGGTAAGAAGAAAGTATTACATAAGGGCAAAATATGATGAAGTTACCAAATATGTTACTTGCAGCGGCTGTTGTATCAGCGTCAGTTGCGTATACAGCACCAGCAAAAGCTGATGATCAATTAGCGGTTTCTATCTGTGAATATATCGCAGCTGATGATAAAAACCGTTTGCGTAGTAAGCTTAAAAGCTCACGTGTGAAAATTCGTAACATTTTTGATGCTGTGAAATGCAATGGCAATAACATGCTTCGTCATGCAATCGAAAGCGGCGCGGCAGATACTGGTGAGTATATTGTTAAGAACTTATCAAAAAGCTCTTTAGAAGATGGTGCTGATATTGCTTGGGCTGAGTCGAACGGCCACGGTGGTTCACCACTAATCGCTGTTATTAAAGACCGCGCAGGCCTTTAATTTAAACGCCAAAAGAATTTAAGAAACCGCACTCGTTGCGGTTTTTTTGTGCCTGTAAGGTAAGTAACTTGTTGAGAATCTCTCGTTTATTAAAAACTGGAAGCTTCTAAAGTTGAAGCCTTCCAGTTTGAGGCATTTACTGCTTGTTATTTATGGTAGCTTAAACAGGTTTCTACTTCGTTCTTCGAACCTAAGATCACCGCCACACGTTGGTGAATAGCGTCAGGTTGAATGTCCATGATGCGCTCAGTGCCTGTAGAAGCTATGCCGCCAGCTTGTTCGATTAACATTGCCATTGGATTTGCTTCGTATAATAAACGTAATTTGTTAGGTTTATTTGGATCTTTCGTGTCAGTTGGGTAAGTAAAAATACCACCACGACATAATACACGGTGCACATCACCCACCATTGCAGCAATCCAGCGCATGTTGAAGTTACGACCACGTGGGCCTGTGTCACCAGCAATTAAGTCATTGATGTAATTTTGCATCGCCGGTTGCCAATGGCGTTGGTTTGAAGCATTGATAGCAAATTCGCTGGTCTCTTCAGGTACGCTTGCAAAATCTTGTGTTAATAAGAAGGTACCGTGCGTTTTATCTAAGGTGAAAAAGCGTGTGCCCTTGCCGGTTGTTAACGCCAGCACGGTTGATGGGCCATATAATACATAACCCGCTGCAACTTGGTTTTTACCCGGTTGCATAAAAATACTAGGATCAGCCGGATCAGCCCCTTCAGGCGCCACCATAATTGAGAAAATCGTACCAACGAGTGAGTTGATATCAGTATTTGATGAGCCATCAAGTGGGTCGAATGCAACAATGTAGTTGGCATCTGGATTACCCGCAACGGTGAAGTCTTCTTCTTCAGAGGCAATGGCTTTTACGTAGCCCGATTCTAATAAAATATCTTTTAAAAGTTGGTTAGTTAGAACATCGAGTTTTTTCTGAGTTTCACCCTGAATGTTTTCGTCTAGGGTTGAGCCTAATACGCCAGATAGGGCGCCTTGACCAACACGAAATGAAATTTCTTTACATGCCGCAAGTACCGTTCTGATCAATGAGATCAGTTCACGAGGGCAACCATCTTCTAACAATACCGGTGGGAGTCTACGCATTCTATTTTCCTGATAACGTTGTAGCCAGACATTTTTAGTGTGAGAGAGAATGTCTTAGCAAGCGCTGAATTTCGTCTTAAATAGCTGATTTTTATAAACGGTACTTTATACTGCTTAATACCTATACAGTATTTAAAACGCGAATAACAAAGATAAGATTATGCAAAAAATACCATTACTACGATATCTGCTCTTAGCTGTGCTACTTACTATGATAACTCAAGCACACGCAGCAATTAAGTCTATAAATGATTTTACTGAAAAAATGACTCATTTTTCAGGCTATTTTTCATTTTACTACGACACAGAAAACGGCAAATTGTATCTTGAAGTGGATAAACTCGAGCAACAATTTTTACTACAACAAAGCCTACCTTACGGTGTTGGTTCAAATGATATTGGCTTAGATCGCGGTCAGTTAGGTGACACACATTTAGTACAGTTTGAGCGTTTTGGCGATAAGGTAATGCTAAGAGCCATCAATACATATTACCGCGCTAATACTAATAACCTTGCGGAACAACAAAGTATTAAAGAGGCGTTCGCATCGAGTATTTTAGCGGGTTTTAGTGTTGTAGCTCAGTCAGATACTGCGGTACTTGTGGATTACACCCCTTATTTATTAAGCGATGTTCATGGTGTAAGCCGTCGTTTATCGGCAACCGGGCAGGGAAGTTTTAGTCTAGATAGTAACCGCAGTGCGGTATATTTAGCACGTTCAAAAGCGTTTGAAAAAAATACAGAATTAGAAGCCGTGCTTACTTTTCAAGGTAATAACCCAGGAAAGTATGTACGCCAAGTGAGCGCAGACCCTTATGCGCTGACAGTACATATGCATCACTCATTAATTGAATTACCTGATGATAACTACACCCCGCGCAAGTTCCACCCTCAAGCAGGTTTTTGGAGCATTGAGCACAAAGATTATGCGGCAGCGCTGGGTGAGTCTATGTATGTGCGTTACATCCCGCGTCATCGTTTAGCAAAAAAAGATCCGAGCCTGCCAATCAGCGAGCCCGTTGAGCCGATTGTTTATTACTTAGATCCGGGTGTACCAGAGCCAGTTAAAACAGCGTTACTTGATGGTGCTAAATGGTGGAATGATGCCTTTAATGCAGCAGGTTATAAGAACGCATTTATTGTCAAAGTGCTCCCTGATGATGCCGACCCTATGGATATACGCTACAACGTAATTCAATGGGTGCATCGTGCAACGCGTGGTTGGTCATATGGCAGCTCAGTGATAGACCCTCGAACAGGCGAAATTATCAAAGGCCATGTGACACTGGGTTCACTGCGTGTTCGTCAAGATATTTTAATTGCAGAAGCATTAGCAGCTCCCTATTTTGAAGGCAATGAAGTGGCTAAGCGCTTACAAGCCATGGCACTTGATCGTATTCGTCAATTAAGTGCCCATGAAGTCGGGCATACTTTAGGTATTTCGCATAACTTTGCAGCGTCAGTGGCAGACAGAGCCTCTGTAATGGATTATCCACACCCACTACTGAGCTTTGATGAGCAAGGTAAATTAGATGTAAGCCGAGGCTATGTTGCTGGCATGGGCGTATGGGATACCCAAGTGGTCAAATACGGTTATAGCGACTTCACCAATCAAGATGAAGCACAGCAATTGGCTGCAATTTTAGCTGAGAACAAAAGTAAAGGGTTGGAGTTTATCTCAGACAGTGATGCCCGCTCTCAAGGGGGCGCTCACCCAACTGGGCATTTATGGGATAACGGCAGTTCACCGAGTGATGAGCTTATGCGGGTACTAGATGTTCGTAAACAAGCGCTGACGAGCTTTGGTATCGAAAACATCAAAACGGGCACTGCTTTATCACAACTAGAAGAAATGCTGGTGCCACTTTATTTGTTCCACCGCTATCAAGTTGAAGCGGCGGTTAAATTAATTGCCGGTGTAAATTACGAGTACGAAGTTCGTGATGGTTCACAACCAAAAGGGGCACAGGTTGTGGCAAAGCAAACACAGCAAGCGGCAGTGGATGCCGTACTTGCGACATTAAAAGCTGAGAACCTTGTTTTGCCTGAGTCGGTATTAGCGCTTATTCCACCAAAAGCGTATGGTGAATCAAAATCACGGGAGAGCATTGTTGGTCGCACAGGACTAACGCTCGATGCGATGGCGCTGCCTGAGGTTGCTGCAGCACATAGCTTGAGCCTACTTTTTAATAGCCAACGCATTAACCGTTTAGCACAGCAGCAAGCACGAAGCGATGCATTTTATGGTTTAGATGCGCTATTAGCACAAACTTATCAGCAAGTTTTCGAGCAAAAAATTGCTTCTGGGATGGCAGGTAAAATTAGTCAACGTGTGCAATTTTTAACAGCAAAACAATTCGCTGACCTAGTTGCAAGCAATGAGGTAGCACCCGAAGTACAAGCACAGCTTCGTTATTACTTAGCTAAACTTGCAAAGAGTTACCAGCAAGAATCAATGCTAGGCAGTGCATCCGTTGGTAACAGTGCATTTAAGCAATATTTAAGCGAGCAAATCAGTCACTTTTTAGAAAACGGTGAATGGCCTGCAAACTTTAAAGTGTTGCCAATGCCACCGGGCTCACCAATTTAACTCACCTTTCTTTTAAGACGCCTAGCATAGCTAGGCGTTTTACTTGCATAAAATTGGATATTTGCTAATCTAGCGGCCTTCCTTTTTTGTCTTCTTGAGGTGTATATGGCGTTCTTTTCTCGCTCGTTGTTAGCAGCGGCCATTACATTCTCTAGCTTTTCCAGTTACGCAACCCTAGAAAAAAAACAATGCGATGTAGAGCTAAGCCATGGCTTGATCATCACTGATGATGTCATTCGTATTGTTGATAAAGGTCAAACTCGCGTACAAATCAACAACGATAACCAATTGTTTATACGTGGTTATTGGGTTGATTTAAGCCCAGAAGAAAGCCAAGTTGTGGAGCAATTCAGTCGTGGTATCAGGCAAACCGTTCCTGAGCTTGTTGACCTGGCGACCGATGGTGTAAACCTTGGCTTAAGTGCTATCGAGCAAGTTGTTGAGGGCATGTCAGACAAAGAGCCTGAAGTGCTAAAAACTCAACTGCAATATGTTGAGCGTGCACTAATGGATAAATTTAAGCGTGGCGATGACTTTTTCTTTATTGCTCCGCAGTCGCTGTCGAAAATCGATGACTTTTTTACCAAAGAAATCAGCCAAAAAATTCACTCTGCAGTGCATGGCTCACTTGGCGCTATTTTAGTTTCGCTTGGCGATGCCTTTAAATCGCGCGAAGGTAACATCGAAGACCGTATCAATGATATGGGGCAGCGTATGGACATCATCTCAAAAGAAATTGATAAATCACTACAAAAGAAAGCAGAGCAATTAGAGATGAAAGCCTCAGAATACTGTGAGTGTTTGAACTCATTAGATGTCACCGAGTCACGATTACAACAAATGGTGCCGGGGATGGCCGATTTTGATTTGGTACAAATAAAGTCTTAATACGAACTTAAAACGAAAAAGCCCAGCAGTTGCTGGGCTTTTTCGTTTTTACTTGTTTGAATTAGCTAAACTTAGCGGTTTCAGTTTCTAAATCGCTAGTAAGGCCTTTGATCAAATCGGTTGCTGTATGAGCCTGATTAGATACATTAGCCGTTTGTGAAGCCGTGTCTGAGATAGTTACGATGCGCTTGGCGGTGTCTTCACCAGCATCAAGCTGCTCTTTTGCAGCAATAGCTATCTGATGGCTCATTTGCGCGATTGCGCTGAGTGAGCTGGCAACCCGTTTTAGTTCTTCATTGGCTTTAGTCGATTTTTCTACGGTTTGTTCACTGGTACTCATACTGAGCGAAACAGATGACTTGGCATCTTGGGTTGCAGCTTGTAGTTTGCCAATCATATTGCGGATTTCTTCAGTGCTGGTCTGTGTGCGTTGGGCAAGCCCACGAACTTCATCAGCAACCACAGCAAAACCTCGTCCTTGCTCACCTGCACGGGCAGCTTCTATTGCCGCATTAAGCGCAAGTAAGTTAGTTTGCTCGGCAATACCTTGAATAACACTCAGCACATTTGCGATGTTATTTACTTCATCATCAAGCACTTGAATATTATTACCAGCGCTGTCAATTTGCTGCTCTAAAAGCGCGATGGTATCAGCAGCCTCGCTGGTTAAGTGGCTGGCACTTTGACCTTGTTGCTCAGCTTCTTGCACTGAGTAAGCGGCTTGCTCAGCATGTTCTACAACAGTTTGTGCTGATGCTGTTAACTCGGTAATAGCTGAAGCTACCATTTGAGTTTCTTCGTTTAGGCTACGAGTGAGTTTGTCGAGCTCAACAGAGCGATATTCGTTATCGACACTTTGATTTTTTAAGCTATCTGTAACGCCTTTAATGCCACCAACAACGCCGCGTAACCCTTGCTGCATATAATGCATGGCTGCAATAATGCTTTCAGGTGGGGTATCTTGGCGAATATGTGAGTTTAAGTTGCCACGAGAGACATTCTTAACAATACCAATTACTTCATCAATTTCGCCGCCTAAGGCATTGGTGAGTGATGAGCCAAAGCGAGCAATGGCAAAGGTCAGTGCAATGGCAATAAGCATAGATAAGCCCAGCAACCACTTTGCAGTATTCCAATAACGTTCATCAACTTCTTTGGCGCTAATACCAGTACCAACATACCAGCCAAACAGCGGTGTTTTTTGTACTACAGAGGTTAAATCAACGGTTTCACCATCTCGCACTGAATCCCAGTGATAGGTGATGATTTTATTGGTAGTGTTGCCTACCAGCTTTTCGACCATACGGCCGATACTGTTGCCGCTGGCATCTTTAAAATCGTTAAAGCTGGTACCTTGTAGTTCTGGGTCGTGCGGAGTAGCAACAAAATCTAAGTTGTTGTCGACGACATACACATATTCTGAGTCGTGGTATTTATTTTCTCGAAGTACCTGAATAGCGAGTTTCTTTGCTTGTGCTTCTTCGAGTTGATTGCTTTTAACCATCAACTCAAATTGCTCAACAATATTGGTGGTGCTCTTCATGAGCTGGTTGATACGCGCGATGTTGTCGCTTTCGCTGGCATGGCGTAAAGATTGTAAGCCAAGTAATGCTATCGCCGATAACGCAATAAACATAGCGATAGCAAATAAGGTGATTTTTGTTTTTAAAGCTAATCCTGATAACACAGTCAGCCTCCTTTATTATTTCCCCTGTTAACTTCTACCACGTTTGTCTGGTTTTATTAAGGAAAAATGACAGCGTTATCATGATTTTTACTCAAGTACCTATTTAGAACTTCAGTTCGGCTTCTGTCAGGGCACGATATTCACCGCTTGCAAGGTTTTCATCAAGGGTGATGTCTGCTATTTTTTCACGATGTAATTCAACAACTTTATTACCTACAGCTGCAAGCATTCGCTTAACTTGATGGTATTTACCTTCGCAAATTGAAAGGCGTAAGCTGTAGCTTGCAAGCTTTTCAACAATAGCAGGGCGGGTTAGTTCTTTTTCGTTGTGTAATTGCACCCCTTGCTCTAAAGCTGCAATGGCTTCTTCATCAATAGGTTCTTGAGTTTCAACTAAATAGGTTTTGAATTTGTTATGCTTTGGTGCAGTAATTTTGTGTGACCAGTCGCCGTCATTGGTGATGATCACTAACCCTGTGGTGTCGATATCTAAACGGCCGGCAACATGAAAGTCGCTCATGTTTGGTTCATCAAGTAAGTCGAATACAGTTGGGTGAAGGTCATCTTTGTTGGCACACACATAGCCCGCTGGTTTATGGAGCATAAAGTAGCGTTTGCCTAAAAACACCAGCGGCTCGCCTTGCCAGCGCACGTCGTCATCTTGGTTGATTGAATAATCAAATGAGGTGATCACCTCGCCATTAACAGTGGCGTATTTACGTTTGATACCTGCTTTGGTTTTGCTGCGAGGTATCTCGGCAATATGGCTAATAAATTTATCTAAACGGCATGGAAATTTCATTGGGATCACATTTTTAGTCGGCTACAATGGCGGCGAGTATAGCGGATACTAGTTACCTATGACAGTACAGCAAGGACAAATATTACAGCATTACCAAGCGCAAATAGCCAAAGGTGATTTGCAAGAAGACCGTGCCCAGCGCACAGCGATAAATGCTCTTGATAATCTAGCCATAGAACTGGCTGCACCAAGCCATTGGTGGCAAAGCGCTAAGCCAATAAAAGGGGTTTATTTGTATGGTCCAGTAGGGCGTGGTAAATCCATGTTAATGGACGTGTTTTTTCGGCTTGTTAATATTGACGCTAAGCAGCGTTTGCACTTTCATCATTTTATGAAGCAAGTGCATGAGCGCTTAATTCAGCTGCAAGGGCAGAAAAATCCGCTGACTGTGATTGCTAAAGAGTGGGCAGAGCACATTCGCTTGATTTGTTTTGATGAGTTTTTTGTGTCTGATATTGGCGATGCCATGATCTTGGGTGGCTTATTCAAAGCCCTGTTTGAGCAACAAGTAGTGTTAGTGGCAACGTCAAACTGTCAACCGGAGCAGTTATATCGCAACGGTTTACAGCGAGCACGATTTTTACCCACTATCGATTTATTAAATGAGCATTGCCATGTTTTAAGTGTTGAAGGCGATACAGATCATCGCTTTCGCTTTGGCAAACAAACTGCACATTATTTTATTAATAACAAAGAGGCGCTAACAGAGCGCTTTTTAAAGCAAGAGCAAGTAATACAAAGGCAAACAACGATAGAGGTTTGCCACCGCGAGCTTAGCTGTATCTTGCTCGCTCAAGACGCCATTATGTTTGATTTTATGACGCTTTGCTCAGGACCTAGGTGCACCGCGGATTATATTTATTTGGCAGAGCGTTTTCAGCGGGTGTATTTACTCAATGTGCCAGTAATGGGGCGCGGAGCCACAGGCAAACAAATTGTGCATGGTGTTGAAGATAGCTACCAGCGAGAAAAGCAAGATTTACAAGAACACTTTTTAGATGATGAAGCGCGGCGCTTTATTGCTTTGGTTGATGAGTTTTATGATCGCAGCCGATTATTGGTGATTTCGGCCGAGGTGGGCATTAGCGATTTATATCAAGGACAAAAACTGGCATTTGAATATGCGAGGACCGAGTCTCGATTAGTTGAGATGCAAAGCTGGCATTGATAAAGAAGCACGCCACTGAGGCGTGCTTCTTATTTTCGAGCGCTGAGGCTAGAAGCTGTATGATACACCTATGTATGCATAGCGCCCCTTGCCACCACCGTATTTTGAATAATAATTACCGCGGCCTGATGGGTAAAAGTCCCCTTTATTATCAAAAAGGTTATTCACACCACCAAATAAACGTAAATCACTTTTGTTAGACAGTTCTAATTTATAAGAAACTGACAAATCATGTCTTAGGTATGAGCCGTAATCTTGAAAAGCTAGTTTTTCAGGGTTCGTAACGCATTCATCGCTTCCTTCTGCGCAGCGCTCATCATTATCTGCTAAGTAGCCTAAGTATTCTTCTTCTCTACTTTGACTTGCTTTAAATGAGCCTAAGTATTTAGTACGCCAACGGATCCGTAACTCATCTTTTCGCCAAGTTAAAGACATTGAAGCTTTATCTTTACTTTCGCCATAGCCCGCATAATGTGTAGTCACTTTACCGCCATCAGGGCTTTGGTATGTTTGCGAGTTCTCGATGACATGATTGTAGTCAAGTTTAAATGCCAACTGACCTAAACTTTGTAAATCATATTCATACTGAGCTGAAACATCATAACCACGTGCAGTTAGCTCATCGAGGTTGTATTTACGTTGTACTATTTCAATGATATTACCTTCATCATTACGGGTAATATCATTACAAAAAGAATTATTTTCACCCCATTGTGTACCTGAGTCATAACACTCTCGTTGAATATTATCATTACTTAATTCAGAGATAGCATCTGAGACAGATATGTCATAAAAATCAATCGCAAGATTAAAATCAGGGATAAACTGAGGGGCAATACTCACACCGAAAGTATAGGTATCAGCGGTTTCTTCTTTGAGCTCTTTATTACCCACACCCGGTGAATAACGGTTGTTATCATCATCAAATTCAAAGTTAGGATCTTCTGCAATTAGGGCTGCAAGTGTTGGCTCTTTGCGGCAGTTATCATGCCCTGCGTCAGTTGATGTAGCTGTTAGGCCATCACAGATATCATCATAGCTGTCATAGTCGCCGCGTGGTGGTGATAATAATTCTGTGATAGTTGGGGCACGTTGAGCACGGGCATAGTTAGCTCTAAAAGCATAGCCGTTAGTAATTTCCCACATTACGCCTAATTTATAACTGGCAACAGTCCCGACATTATTCATACTGTAGTTAGCTACACGTAAAGATAGGTCTGTATCAAGTGACTTTGCAAATGTTGCATCCCTTAAAAGCGGTAGTGCAAGCTCAGCAAAAGCTTCATATACATCAACTTCACCATAAAAAGTAGGCACATAATTAAAAGTAATACCGCCTGCTTTTATATCATCACTGGTTTTGAGGTCTTGGCTATCTTTGCGGTATTCACCACCAAACACAGCTGCAACTGGCCCTGCAGGGAGCTCAAACAGGTCACCAGTAATGTAGCCTACCGCACCATATTGTTTTATCTCGGTATCAATAATTGGGTTGCTGCGGATCCAAGCGGCCATCTCTTCGGTAATAGAGCCTTCACCAAATAAGTTAATTGCTACACAGCCTTCTGCGCGAGCCGCTTCATCAATACACTGAATGGTGCCATCAGCTAACTCTTCAGCTTGTAAAGCTTGATTAAGTCTAACTGTATTTAATTCATTGCTTCGTACTTGATGTTGTTTAAATCGACCATAGCTGACTGAAAAATCCCAGTCCCACTCGTCATTAAATAGAGTGCCTTGAAGGCCAGCCCAGCTGCGAATAGTTTTTCGACTATTGTCAGTAGTGATGTTACCAACCTCATGAAAGCGACGATCCCAATAAATACGGTCTTTGTATGGGTTTGCATCAAGAATCTCTTGTGGAACATACGGATTGTCAATTGGAATATAACCCGGTTTTACAAGCCCTAAAGGCTCACCTGTAGCCGGATCAAACTGCGGTGCTGTGGCACCCTCATATTCGTCTTCTGGTGATTTATGATTGAACGAATCACTGTCACTGTATTGCACTTGCGCGTAAAACATCACATTGTCAGTAAGGTCATAATCAATTTTAACTGCAGTAGAGAAGTTATCGCTTGGTACATCAAGCATTACATATTGATTTGAATTGATACCATAAATTTCTTCATTACCTTTCCAATCATCACGCAGGGTTTGTCCGTCGTACCAGAACTGTGTGTCGTTTTTGCCATTTTCTAAAAACACACCACCAGGAAGACCATCACTTTTACTCACCCAATCAGCTTGCGTGATGTCGCGCATACATTGATCGCCATCTGCTGTTTGCATTACATTACACATGCGATCTTTATCGTAATCGTAGCTATCTTCTATTTGTGCGCGTTTACGGTCGTAAAAAGTCATCCCGAAATCACGGTCCCAGTTTGAACTGAAATAAGCATAGCCGCGACCATCATCGAATGACGTACCATAGTTTAAATCGAGGCTAAACTCTTTACTGCCTCCTTCAGTTGACTCGCCAGTTTTAGCTTTAAAATCAAACCCTTCTTTTTTTGATTGAGTGATGATATTAACAACACCGGCCACAGCATCGGCACCATAAGTTGCAGAAGCGCCACCACTGATTATTTCAACGCGATCAACCATGCCGCTCGGAATAGTATTTAAACTGACATAGTTGCCGCTGTAGCTATTAGAAACTACACGACGGCCATCGATCAGCGTTAAGGTGCGATTAGGGCCTAAGTTACGTAGTTCAACTGTTGATAGACCGGTAGTTGAAACGCTTGATTGGCTGGTGGTGTTACCGATGCTCTCGCTAAGAGCTGGCATGTTATCAACTAAAATATCTGATAAGTTACTTAATCCTGTATCGGAAATAGCGTCACGATCCATCGTTACTAAGGGGGTTGAAATGGAAAAACTATCACGCTTTATTCGTGAACCTGTCACGACAATTTTTTCAGGTTCTTCAGTTTGCTCATTGGCTGTTGGGGTGGTATTGGCAGTGCGAGCTATTTCAGCCTCATCTGCAAAAGCATGTTGACTAAAACCACTGGCAACGGCAAGTGCAATGGCACAAGGTTTGGTTAGTAGATTTCTCACAGGCGTTCCTAGTTGTTATATTTTTAGTTTTTAGAACCAGAGTGATGCTCTTTTTAAGGGCAGTTAAAATTTACAGCGAACAACACTCTGGTTGGTCGGTATTGACGTTAAAATAATTATAGAAATGTGAACTTAACTACAATCTTAGGTTGCTCGTTTATGTCTCTATTTTATATCTATTGAATATCTATTCATTTAAAAACAGTGTGTTAGGAAAATTCTTATTGTTAATTAAATTGCAATTCTAGACTGGTTAATACTTGGCTTTTACGTTAGATTGGTAGGGGCTTACACTGCTGTTTATCTAAAATGAGGTTTTATTTAGAGTTAATGGAAACATCTAATCGCGCTTATCAGCTGGGCCCATGTGTTGTTAACCCGCTCGAAAATAAACTGATATGCAATGGCAGTGAACAGCTTTTGCAGCCTAAATTCATTGAGCTATTAGGCTGTTTAGTTGGGCGCTACCCTGAACCTATCACCCGTGAAGATCTTATCAACCATGTGTGGGAAGGTAATTTTTATGTTGGGGAAAAAGCGTTAACGAATGCTATTTGGCATTTACGAAAAACATTTAAAGAACTCGACCCAGAACAAACTTATATAGAGACATTACGTAAAACGGGTTACCGGGTACTGTTAAAGCCTGAACCAATAGCTACAGCCGATGAAGTAAAAACCGAGAGCTTTAGTATCACAGCAGTACAAATAAGGCAGTTGTTTGTGGCTTTTTGTTTAATAAGCCTAGTGGGAATATATTGGTTGTTCTCATCGCCCTCAGAGCAAATCAATTCAAGCTTTGTGTTGCCACTTAATAGCATCGAAAGTGTGACGGCAAGCCCTGGTCGTGAGATTTATCCTTCAATTTCTGATGATCAGCATTATTTAGTGTATTCGTGGCGGCAGCTTGGAAAAAGAAATAACTTATATCTACGTGATTTACATTTTCCTGAGCATTCAGCCAAGCAATTAACTGATTCTCCTTTTACTGAAGGTCGCTCAGTCTTTAGCCCAGATGCAAGCACGCTATATTATTACCGCACAAAATCAGATAGGTGTGAAATTGTAAAGCTGTCTTTGGTTAATGCCATGAGTGTTGTATTAGGGGAGTGTAGTAGCCGCTATACCCCAGATCTCGATATCAGTAATGATGGCAAAACTTTGGCCTATATTGTTGATCGTATCAACCAGTCAGGTGATTATGTAACACGTATTAAACTTTTAAAGTTACAAGAAAAACAAACCACTGAGACACTTATTCCCTGTGATGGCAAGTGTGAAATGATATATGAATCTGTTTCATTTTCTCCGGATGCACAACAGGTAGTTGTAACACGAAACATAAAAGTTAATCAAAAAGCGTTATTTCTAATCGATATAAACACTGGACAAGGCAAGCGCTTAACACATGACTTTACTGATATCCACGGTGTAGATTGGCACCCAAGTAAAGGACAGTTGGCATTCAGTGCAGTCGAAGGAGGCAAACGTTACGGCTACTTTTACGATATTCACACTCAAAACTTAATAAATACACAAATTGCTGGCATGAGTTCACCCAGTTACGCGAGCGATGGCAGTATTTATTATCATCAGTGGGATCTAGATAAGGTGATCACACGTTTAAAAATAGACGAGCAAGTGGCAAGCTCACCATTTTCTATGTTGTCGACCAACTTTAGCTCGCTATTTCCTGAGTATAATCAACAGCAAAATAAACTACTGTATGTGTCGAATGAATCGGGAAGCTCACAGCTTTGGATTGTAAACCCCGATAGCAGCTCGCGAAAACAGCTTACTAATATTTCACATAGTACCGCTGAGATCCGTGACCCGACCTGGTCAGCCGATGGACGCTATATTTTGTTTTCATTATATGACAATGGTAGAACTCGGTTATATTTTTATGATTTCAAAGTAGAGCAAAGCCAACAAATCACACTGCCATTTAGCCATGCTGTGAAACCCAAGTTCAGCGCTGATAACCAGCATATTTTAGTGTCTGATGGTGACTATTTATACCGTTATGACTTAACAGGAAAAAGTCTAGGTAAAGCCGTTGATGTACCAGCACAGTATGGTGTTGAAACACAAGTAGGCGATATTTTATTTACCAACTCGCGCCATGCTATTTGGATAAAACATCATGATACGGGTGTTGAAGAAATGCTGGTGAATAATATTAAATTAGCGCGCAGTTATGCATGGTTGCTGGTAGCAAAGAACGCCTACCATGAGGGGCGTATTTATTATTATAAAGAACGCTTAGGTGATTACCGTATTAGCTACTACGACTTAGCTAGTAACCAACATCATGATTTAATTGCTTTACCTGAGCGTGCTTATAGCCGCTCATCAGGCTTGACCTACATACCCAATGAACGTTGGTTGGTTTACACTGCGTATCTATCGCCTGAGATAGAAATCAAGCGTTTACCCGCAGCTTATTTACCAAAGTAAGCTAGCACTTACGATAAATATCAGCATTCATATCGTATATGTTGACACTTAAACTATATGAGCGGCGGCAGTATGTTCTTAAGCAACTTAGTAATTGCTCACTGAGCATTTGCTTTTGCTCTATGGTTCTGCCTGCCATGATTGATGCGCCGATGTGAATAAAGCCATCTTTGCCTTCACCTAATTCGTAATGCTGATAAGCAATTGCACGAGTCTTTATGGTCGAAAGCTCAAATAAGCCTGAGTCAAAAACGGCTTGGTGAACTTTTTCAACTAACACTTGTGGCAGAATTGGCAAGTCTTCTGAGTGTTCTATAACAATGTGCGGCATGGGGTCTTCCTTAAAAGCGGTAACTAAAACCGATGTTTGTCTGAAATTGATTTAACACATCACCATCAAAGTGCCAAAGGCATTGATTGTCTTCTGATGTTGGCAATGTGCATGATACGTTACTTGCATTATTTACAATAGTTGCCAGCCAGCGAGTTTCAACATAAACCCGAGCTTGTTCAGTAAATAAATAATCTGCGCCAGCATAAAGGCCAGAGGTAAAATATGTATCAGAGTCAGTAAAGTTAGTGCTGATGTGATTCGCACCAATCTGGGCGCCAATAAAACCAATCATACGATTAGCCAGTGGTACTTCTAAAGCACTTTGAAATAGCAGGTATTGCATCTCGACTTGCTTGTCAGTTTGGTCTTTCATATCAAGTTCGGTTGCTGAATAAAAGAAGCCATAACGAGCATTATCAATGGTTCTATCTAGGCTGACAGTAAAATGGCTGTCATCCTCAAGCTCAATTTTTAGGTTTTCTTCGGTTTGCACCGAGTTAGTAAAGTTTTTGCCGAAACCAGCGCTAATAGAGTAGTCAGCGTGAGCGGTACTACTTAAGAACATTAAACACAGTAAACCAAGCGATTTTTTCATTGTTTAGGTGCTCGTTGTTGAAGATATTTTGAGATAGTATTGAAACATAGCAAGCAAATCGTTGTAAACGGACAACTATCGCTTTTTAATAAGGAACACTAGGATGAAGTTACTAAAATTAGCTGCACTTACTGCGCCACTGATTTTGTTGAGCGGTTGCTCGGATGACGCAGCTTCGGTGAGTTTGGGGCTATTCACTACCAAAGATATTAAAGTGGTATCGCAACAAGACCCGCTTATAAGCGGTGTTACTTGCCACATTAGCCATATTGAAGCGAATCTTGATTTTGCTGATCCATCTGATATGTCTATTGCTTGTCGTCAAACAGGACCTATAACCGCTGAACAATTACAACAAATTGACCGCAGTAAATCGGGCGAAGTGGTGTTTAAGTCATCGAAAAGTATTTTGTTTAAGTCGTTAAAAGTGCGTCGTATTTATGATGCGCCAACACGCACTTTATTATATTTGTCTTATTCAACGAAAGAGTCGAGCGGCAGCCATCATCATGCTTTATCAACCGTGCCTCTTTACAATACGGATGCATGGCAGTGGGCACAATCACAAGAGTAATTTATGTTAGCGTTATTTAAGTCAGCCCCACTTGTTGATGAGCAAGAGCAGCAGTGGTTAATCGATACCTTTTTATGGGCTGTTGAACACTTTGATAGTGAATATTTTTTAAAACACACACAAATCATTTTACCTAACGGGCAGTTCTTTCCGGATAGGGTATCGAGCGTCAGTGAAATGGCTGAAAAAGTATTTAGCCGAGTTGTTGATTATGCGGGGATGCAGGCGTGGCCAATTAACTTAGTTGCGCCATCTGGGCTTACACCTCAGGTGTTTCCACACTTTGAATTTCAAGACAATTTACGCGGTAGCGAGGCGAGTTTAATTGTGCCGGCAAATCATCCGGTGAATATCTCGTTTAACCCGAACCAAATCAATCAACCGCAAGATTTAGTGGCAAGTTTTGCTGGTACCTTAGCAACCATTTTGATTCACCATGTGGGTGTCTTACCTCCCGGTGGTAAAGAGTACTTACCGCAAGCAAGCGATGCGTTGGCATGCTATTTAGGCTTTGGGGTAATGATGAGTAATACGGTGTATCAATTTAAAGGAGGCTGCGGCTGCGGTTATAACCCTTATGCTAATCGCCAAGCGGCGTTGACTGAGCCACAAACGCTATTTATG
Source organism: Pseudoalteromonas sp. PA2MD11 (assembly GCF_017808125.1). Classification (NCBI taxonomy): domain Bacteria; kingdom Pseudomonadati; phylum Pseudomonadota; class Gammaproteobacteria; order Alteromonadales; family Pseudoalteromonadaceae; genus Pseudoalteromonas; species Pseudoalteromonas sp. PA2MD11. Next base: position 215,015 of record NZ_JADKNF010000004.1, on the reverse strand, counting down.
CATGCGCTGGTTACGCATTTTAAAGGGGATAATCAGTCGAAGAAGTTTTTAAAGCCTCATTTACGCAGCCAATATAAAAAAGCACAAAAGCAAATTAAAGCATTGGTGAGTGACAGTGCAAATCCGTTGTTATTAGCATTAGATGAACAAGCAGTAGGGTAATATTGAGTGCAGTATTTAGATGAGTTTTTATTGATAGCCATTGCTCACTTTTTTGCAGTAGCAAGCCCAGGCCCTGACTTTGCAATTGTACTAAAGCAAAGTATTCAACAAGGTCGTAAAAATGCGCTTTGGACCAGTGCAGGGGTTGGTGCGGCTATTTTGCTGCATATTGCTTATTGTGTATTAGGTGTGGCATTAATTTTATCCCAGTCACCTAGCTTATTCATGGCTTTAAAATACCTTGCGGGGGCTTATTTGGCATACTTGGGTGTGCAAGCATTACGAAGCGCAAAACCTAGCGATAGTGAACAGCAAACCCTTGCTCCTGCTGAGCCTGAATCTGTGTATAAAGCATTTCGACGCGGCTTTTTTACCAATGCCCTTAATCCCAAAGCAACACTGTTTTTTATGTCGTTGTTTACTCTTGTAATAAGCCCTGAAACACCTGTTGTAGTGCAGGCTGGTTATGGCGTGTATATGGCAATGGCGACTTGGCTGTGGTTTTCATTTTTATCATTGGTGTTATCAAAAGCATCAGTGCGAGCATTTTTCTTAAAAAGCGGATACTGGTTTGATAGAGGCATTGGCGTGATCTTAATTGCTTTAGCTATTCGCGTTGTTGTGTGAGGTAAGTATGGCGTTATATAACTTTTCATTTGGTTCAAATATGTCATCGAGCAGATTGCTGGCAAGGTTACCTGAAGCAAAGCGGGTAGGCACAGCTATTCTAAAGGGCTATGAGCTGACGTTTGATATGGTCAGTACCGACGGCTCTGCAAAGTGTAGCGTGCGCAAAACAGATCAGGCAGATGCCTTGGTATATGGTGTTGTGTATCAGTTAAACGAAGCTGAAAAGTCGATTCTTGATGATATCGAAGGGCCGCGTTATGACTGTGTAGATATCACTGTTGAACTACTAGATGGCGAGCAACTTGCTGCCCATTGTTATATCGCTAACACCTTAGATGAGTCATTATTGCCATTCGACTGGTATCTTCAGCATGTTCATCGCGGAGCGCTTGAAGCAGGTGTACCAAATCATTACAGTGAAGCAATACTCGCAAGACCAAGTTGCGATGATCCAGATAAAACCCGAGCAGCGAGAGAGTTCGCTATTCACAACAATAAAAATCACCAAGGGACATTATGACATTTCGTAAATTAGCCGCTGCCGCGGCGCTGTTATCGAGCTGTTCGTTTTACAGTTATGCCGATATTGATACTCAAAAAATTGAAAAAGTAATAGAAACGTCAATGGCACGTTTTGATGTGCCAGGTATGGCAGTGGCGATTGTTGAAAATGACCAAGTCGTGCTAGCAAAAGGTTTTGGTGTATCTCACCTTGATACCGGTAAAAAAGTAAATAAAGACACTTTATTCGGTATCGCGTCAAACACCAAGGCATTTACCGCAGCAGCGTTAGCTAAATTAATTGATGAAGGTAAGCTTAGCTGGGATGACAAAGTAATTGATCATCTACCAGAGTTTCGTCTTTATGACCCTTATGTAACACGTGAAATGACCATTCGCGACTTATTAAGCCACCGTAGCGGTTTGGGTTTAGGGCAAGGCGACTTAATGATTTGGCCAGATACTGACAAATCAGTTGATGAAATTATCGCAGGGCTAAAATACTTAAAACCAGCGAGTAGCTTTCGTAGTAAATACGCCTATAACAACTTAATGTTTGTAACAGCCGGTGAGGTAGTAGCCCGTGTTTCAGGCATGAGCTGGAATGATTACATTGAAAAGAATATTCTTCAGCCACTTGATATGAAAAACTCACGCGCAGGTTTTTCACGTATCCCTAGTAGCAATAAAAACTGGGCGACGGGTCATATTCCAATGGATGGCCAACTTCATCCATTTTTTGTGAACTACCTTGAAGATTTCCGTGGCGCAGGTGCGATTGCATCAAGCGTGAGCGATATGAGTCAATGGCTGCGCACGCAGCTTGCTCATGGCAAAATGCCAAATGGCCAGCAATTATTCACTGAAAAACAGCAGCAACAAATGTGGCATCCACACATCACATCAATGGCATCAAAAAGTGCTTATGAAGCTTACCACCAACAATTTAGGGGTTATGGTTTAGGCTGGAGCATTGAAGATTTCCACGGCATTAAAAAGCTAGGCCACGGTGGTGGTATCTTAGGCATGGTGTCTCAAGTGACTTTATTACCTGAGAAAAACCTCGGTATTGTTATTCTGAGTAACCAGCAAGCATTTAGTGCGCTCTCTGCAGTGACCTATGAAGTATTAGAAGATGCATTAGATCTTGAAGATAAAGACTGGGTTGAAGATCTTGCTAAAAAGCACTTTGAAGGTAAAAAAGAAGCTTACGCAAACGCAAAACCAGAAACACCTGCGGATTATCAACCAAAATTGCCGAACATCAATTACACAGGCACGCTACACGATAACTGGTATGGTGATGTGGTAATCGAGGAGTTAAATGGTCAGCTACGTATTGATTTTACTCATACAAAGCGTTTGAAAGGTCAGCTTGAGCATTACACGGGCAATACGTTTATTGTGAAGTGGGATGAAAAGTTACTTGAAGCAGATGCTTACATTGAGTTTCAAATGAGCCCAGATAACCGCGTGAGTAGTGCAAAAATGCGCGCTGTCTCAACGGCGGTCACAGACTTTAGTTTTGACTTTAGGAATTTAGATTTACGCGCTAAAAAGTAAACCAAAGTCGCAAAGCCACCGTTAGGTGGCTTTGTTATACTGGGGAAAATAATTCAAGGAGCGTATTATGAGAACGGCTGTTATCTCACATCCATTTTGTCGTAAACATAAAATGATTGAGGATCACCCCGAATGCCCCGCGCGTTTAGATGTGATCACCGACCGCTTGCTAGCAAGTGGTATTGATATAGCAATTACTCACTTACAAGCTCCTAAAGCCAGCCGCGACGACTTTTTACGTGCGCATGATGAACCTTTGGTAAGCCATGTAGAGCAAGCAATTCCCACTGAAGGGCTTGCTGAATTAGATGGCGACACTTGGCTGTGCCCAGATTCAATGAAAGCGATTGAACGAGCCGTTGGCGCTGGATTACTCGCCGTTGATGAAATCCTTGCTGATAAATTAGATGCCGCATTTTGCTCGGTTAGACCACCTGGACATCATGCAAACCGCAGTACCTCTGCAGGATTTTGCGTTTTTAATAACCTAGCCATTGCCGTGAAGTACGCGCAAAGCAAAGGTGTAAAACGCATCGCCATTTTGGACTTTGATGTACACCACGGCAACGGCACACAAGATATCTTTTTAGATGATGACACTGTGTTGTTTTGCTCTTTGTTTCAACACCCGTTTTACCCAAATACCGCCGTTGAAAATAACGCGACGTTAGTTAACTCACCGCTGCCAATTGCCAGTGATGGTAATGACTTAAAAGCTGTTTACCTTGAGCAGTGGCTACCAAAACTCAATGAATTTAAACCTCAACTATTGTTTATAAGCGCCGGCTTTGATGCTCACCTTGAAGATGACATGGCAAGCCTGAAGTTTGTTGAAGACGATTACGCATGGCTAACCACGCAATTAGCTGAGTTTTGTCAGCAGCAAGATTGCAAAGGGATTATCTCTTATCTTGAAGGGGGTTATGCTTTATCAGCCCTTGGCCGTAGTGCCGTTGCGCACATTAAAGCGCTGGTGGATGCCCCTTAATCTGCCAGCATCGCAAAGGCTTGCGCTGATGTAAGCCGAGTAACCTTACTTAAGCAGCACACTCCTTCTTGTGCTAGATACTCTGTCACTCTATTCGCAAGTTCAACGTCAGTTAACGCTTTCACGCTTTCTCCCTGCAAGTTGACATAGTGCCCTGTTGCCAAAAGTAGCATCGCTTCATGTTGCTGCTCTTCACTTAAGCCATATAAAAAGCTTTCTATATCGGCTTCATCTTCTACTAATGCTAATTCATGGTCTGTAAAAATAATCTTAGGAAATGATGAGTGCATTTATTGTCCTGTGTCAAAGTTGCCAAGGTTGAAATGATTATAATTGCCAATTCATGTAAGAACTAGGAAAGTCGACTTATGAATCAACCAAGACGACATCAAAAGGTCAGTGATGTCTTTTCGCAAAAGCTGGTATCGTGTCCTGCGCATACGCCTTTGGTCGATGCGGTGAGGTTGATGCATGTTCACAATGTGACGGCGATTTTTATCAAGCATGAGCAGTCTGTTGTTGGTATTTGGACGGAAGCTGATTGTTTAAAAATTGACATCAGCAGCCCGCTCTATAAGAACCTTGCCATTCACGAGGTCATGTCAGCACCTGTTATTACAGTGCCAAATCAATGCTCTGTCAGTGATGCAACCCTGCGTTTTCAACAGCATGGCATTCGTCATTTATTGGTGATGGATAGTGAGAATCAGCCTGCAGGTATGTTGAACTTATCTGATATTGTGCATAACCAAGGTTTGGACCACTACCTACAATTTCGGCCTATTCATGAGCAGTATCGCACTGACCTAGAGATAGTTGATGCGCAAACACCGATAGAAGAGGTTGTGCAACTGATGCGGGCAGGCCGCCTTGATAGTGTACTGGTTTATAACCAAGAGCTTGAACTGCACGGTATTATTACTCAGCGTGATATTGTTGAGCTGATCATTCAAACCGAGTGGCTAAATTCTTGTTGGCAATATGCCAGCTATCCGCTCATTGAAATTGATTGTGAAAGCAGTTTATTTGATGCGTATCGCACTATGACAGATCGTAATGTGCGTCATTTGGTGGTCAGAGATGATGAAATTTGCGGGGTGATTTCATTTGCTGATTTGATCACTGAGATTGAATCAGCTTATTGCTGCGAACTTGAGCGGGCAATTGAGCAGCGTGATATTGCTTTGCAAAAGTCACAACGTAACTTGTTTTTGGCAAATAAAATTATTGATGCCTCACTCGATGGCATCATGCTAACCCGTAAAGACGGCACGATTATTCAAGTTAACCCTGCTTTTACTAAACTGACCGGCTTTGCTGAGCATGAAGTAATTGGAAAGCGCCCTAATATTTTAAGCTCTACAAAACATAGCCGTTCGTTTTATCAAAAGATGTGGCATGCCATTGAATACGAAGGGGTTTGGCAGGGGGAGATCTGCAATTGCAAAAAAGATGGTGAAGAGTTTGTCGAGTGGCTCACCATTATCCAGATTAAAGATCCTAACTTTGATGAAGTACTTTATGCGGCAATTTTTAGCGACATTACAGAGCGCAAGCGTGCAGAAGAAAAAATTGCCCAGCTCGCCTATTACGATGAACTGACAGGCTTGCCTAATCGGCGCTTATTTCATGACAGGCTCTCAATAGCTCTTAGCAGCGCCAAACGAAACCATGATCTATTAGCGGTGATGTTTATCGACTTAGACCGCTTTAAAGAGGTGAACGACAGTTTAGGGCATGACGCTGGTGATAACTTATTGCAGCAAGTGGCTGAGCGTATTTTATCAATTCTTCCTGAAGGGGATACTCTTGCGCGCTTAGGTGGCGATGAGTTTGTTTTATTATGCGAAGTAAATCGGGTTGAAACATTGCTCAACTTTGCCGAACAAGTATTACAGCAAGTGAGTATGCCGCTTGCTATTAACGAGCATGTAGTTGCAATTACAGCCTCAATTGGCGCTGCAGTTTTCCCTGATGATGGCGTAGATAGCGCTACGTTGCTCAAGCATGCCGATATTGCTATGTACCGTGCTAAAGAAGTGGGGCGTAATTCATTTCAATTATTCAAACCTGCCATGAATGCACGCTCTTTAGAGCGATTGGCTATGATGAGCCGATTACAAAACGCCATCGAAAGCGATGAGTTTGAGCTTTATTTCCAGCCTAAGCAGCAGTTAAATTCTGGCAAAATTTTAGGGGTAGAGGCACTGTTACGTTGGCATGAGCCAAACCTTGGGGTGATATCACCCGCTAAATTTATTCCCCTTGCTGAAGAACTAGGCCTAATTGTGAAACTTGATTTATGGGTCATCGAGCAAGCTTGTAAAGAGTTAGAAAAATGGCAGCAACAAGGCATTGAAGCAGGGCGCTTAGCAATTAATATTTCGGCTAATCACTTACGTCAGGGGCAATTAGCATCGAATGTTGAGCGCTTACTTGAGCGTTACGATGTAGACCCACACAAGCTTGAAGTAGAGCTTACTGAAAGCTGTTTTATCAGCCACTTTAGTGAAGCTAAGCAAGAGTTACTCGCGCTTAAAAAGTTAGGTGTGCATATTACGTTAGATGACTTTGGCACGGGCTATTCTGCTTTAAGCTACTTAACCAAACTGCCAATTGATACGTTAAAAATTGATGCCAGCTTTATCGCAAAAGTGCCAGATGAATACGGTAATAGTGAAATTGTTACGGCGATTATTAGCCTGGCGAAAAGCTTGAGTATTCATGTTGTCGCGGAAGGGGTAGAGAAGGTAGAGCAGTTAAATTACTTACGTTCACTTAACTGCGATACCATTCAAGGCTATTACTTTTGCCGCCCAATAGCGAAGCAACAATGGTATGACTTTTATCTCAATACCGAAAAAAGAGCCTAAGCTAGGCTAATTTCGTAAGAAGTGAATTTACGAATATTAATGACGCCAGTATCAAAAATTAAGTACTGGCCTTTAATGCCTTTTAAAATACCCGATACTTCTGGTGCTTTATCAAAATTGAAAGAGCTGATCTTGCTTGGGTATTCACTTACTGGGTAGTCTAGCTCGACCACCTCTTCATCGAGCTTTTCAATGGCTGTTGCGCCAAATAGCTCTGCAAGCTCACTCAGCTTAGCATCAATTTGTGGGATCAACTCTGCTGCCGCAGCTTTTAAATCAATCGCTTCAGATTGGCCTTTTAGCATGTTTCGCCAATTGGTTTTATCAGCAATAAACTCGGCTAAAGCAACCTCAACTAAACCCGATTGAAGGCGGGTTTGTACTTTGAAGATAGGTAAAGCTTGCGTCGCACCTTGGTCAATCCAGCGTGTAGGAATTTGAGTATGGCGGGTAATACCTACTTTTAGGCCTGAGGTGTTGGCTAAATACACGTAATGCGGGATCATGCAGTTTTCTTCACCCCACTGTGGCTCACGACAGGTGCCCTTATCAAAGTGACACGTTTCAGGTTTCATGATACACATGTCACAGCTAGCCAGTTTGCGCATACACACAAAACAGTGGCCTTGAGAGTAGCTTTTCTTGGTTTTCTTACCACAGTTACAGCAAAAAATATTGCCGGTGAAAGTCAGCGTGAGCGGCTTACCAATATAGTCATTTAATGAAACTAGCTCATCACCGATAGGTAATTGATATTCGACAGGAGAGGTCAGTGTCGACTTTAATTTTCTGATCGTACCTTGCATCTTTACATGGCCCCTAAAGATGTTAAAAAAGGGCAGTGTAACACGGCCTATTTAAATTGTGAGGCAATAAAGCTTAGATACTCATTAATCGGCACCGCTTTGCTGTAATAATAGCCTTGCCCTTGATCTGCGCCCATCTTGATCAGCATTTTTTCTGTTTCTTGGTCTTCAATGCCTTCGATGGTGATATTCATATCAAGGTTATGGGCCATATCAATGGCCGTTTTTACCACCACTTGGTTGGTAGTGTTATTCACTAAATCCAGAATAAAGCTCTTATCGACTTTAATCGTACTAAAAGAATAATTTACTAAGTAGTTTAACGACGAGTAACCAGTACCAAAATCATCGAGTACCACCTTGCTACCGAGTTTATTGAGTTCGCTGATAAAGCTGACCATTTCATCATGGTTCTTTATAAGCGCAAACTCAGTTAATTCAAACTTTAACTGATCCGCAGTAATGCCATGTTTTAGAATGGTGTTTTCGACTTTTTCGACCAGCTTAGGGATCGCGAGATTCTTAGCACTTAAATTAACGCTAATGGTATGGTCGCGATAGCCTTGTCGATTAAGCTTTGCAGCGGCTAGGCAAGCCTGATCAATCACCCATAAGCTCAATTCGTTAATTAAACCAGTGCGCTCAGCCAATAAAATGAGTTGCTCAATATCAAGATGTTTACCTGCTGTTGGCCAGCGTAATAATGCCTCTGCACCAGAAATAGCACCGCTGCGTAAACTAATAATGGGTTGTAAGTAAATAGCTAAGGTATTACTTCGCATTGCTTGTTGTAACTCAGCAGCAAGGCTCACATCCATATCAATATGAGCTTTACTAAAGTCTATATTTTGCTGTTTTTGCGATAAACCTAAGTAGCCACGTTGCAGCCAAATATCAAAGCCATCATCACTCACCGGTTCAGTAATGCTATAGCGGTAATAAAGCTGAAGGTCTAAGCCTGCCACTTTATATTGCTTAGGTAGCTGCTTGCATATATTGCTAAGTTCTTGATAGATTTCTGCTTTCGATTGAATTTTGGTCGAAATAAAAGCCAGTACACCATTGCCTAAGTCAGCCACTTTTGGACTGTTATCTAACGCTGATTCTAAATTAATAAATTGCCTATTTTTATTAATTTGATGCTCTAGCGATTGGGCAACAGTAATAATTATTTGGCTGCTTTGACTTGGCTTTAGAATGCTCATAAGGGCATTGAATTGCTCTATTTTCACTAAACAAAGGTTAGCGAGTCTTTGCTCCGAGGTAATCGCCATATAGGCTTGTTTGAGCATTGCTTGGTTGAGTAGCTCAGTTTGTTGCGTATGGGTTGCATGATACAGCGCTTTTTCACGTTGATAACGAACACGGTCTGCCAGCGCCATTGCCATAAGCACAATCTCACAGAGAATGGCGACTAAAAATATGTGCCTAACAGCAAAGCTGTAGGGAATAAAGCCCGTTAGTTCTAACGGCTGAATGGCAGCGCCTACAATCAGTGGCACCCACGACATGACATAAAACTTTGCCCACCGAAAACCACTCACCAACTTTTTGTAAATCATGCAAATACATAAAATGTATAACGGCACCATGATGGCAAAAAAGATTTTTGAAGAATGGTATTCCAACATAAAAAAGCTGAGCAAACCGAGGCTGAACAGCAAGGCTAAAAAGCTGATACTGAGTTTGTATAAGTGGCAATTGTCTTTATGGTAGCGTAAGAACATGGTGCAAAAGGCGACGGTGAAAAATGCAATCGCGTAGTTACTGAAGACCACTTGCTCATTAAAAAAGATTTGCCACGATAACGGCCATAAATAAAAACCAAAGCCTAGCACTGAGCCCATAAGTAGTAGTGCTGAGATGATGTAGCCTATATAAATAAGATAGACGCGGTCACGGATCCCTAAAAATAATACCAAGTTATACAGAGCTGCCATGATCAGCACACCAATGAAGATCCCCCAAATTCCTGATTGCGAACGTAGTAGGTCTTGAAACTCTTTTTCACCATAAATATTAATAGGTGTTTTGCTAATCCCAACCGTATCTATTTTTATAATGAGGGATGTTTGTTCATAGCCCTGCATGGTGAGCATGCTGTGCGGTGTACTGTATTGAAACAAACTAAGGCCAGAGACTTTATCACCTAGCTCGGTTGTATCTATAAGCTGCCCTGTATCATCAACATGATAAACGCTAAGGTAATCAACCATAGGGTTGTCAAAGTGAATCGCCAGCTCCACAGGCTTAGCTTGACGGTTTTCTAAATCAAGCTTTAACCAATAATCTTGCGCTGCTAAATCCCATTCAACATCTTTAAAAGGGCGATGTTTAAGCTTGTCTGGCTCAGCTAAAAACTGCTCGAGTGTTAGCGCTTTACTGCTATCTATTCGATACGCCGTATTACTGTAGATGGGGGCTGTTTTATCTATGGTGTAGCGGGTAGGGCTGGCTAAATGTGCAGCTAGGGTAGCAATGATAAAAAACAAAATTGTCAGAATAAGAAATGAAACAAAGTTATATTTCAGTGCTTTATTATTCAAAATTAGTTCTTTATCTAGGTAAATATTCTCATAGTGTAGCATTAAAAAAGCGCAGATAAACTGCGCTTTTTTCAGAATTAGACTGGTTTGACCTTAATTCTGTTCGCGAGCAATTGCTCGATAGGCGATATCAGTACGATATTCCATGCCTTCCCAACTGATTTGATCAACCAGTTTATAAGCACGTTGCTGCGCTTCAGTTACTGTGTTGCCAAGTGCCGTAGCACACAGTACACGACCGCCAGCTGTTACTACGTTGTCGCCGTCTTGCTTAGTCCCTGCGTGGAATACTTTCTCACCTTCAGGGTAAGTAACTTGCAAGCCGCTGATTGCATCACCTTTCGGGTAGCTATCTGGGTAGCCTTTAGCTGCTAATACAACACCGACTGCTGCACGTGGGTCGAACTCGATTGATGTTTTATCTAGTTCTTCACGGTTAGCCGCTTCGATAAGTTCAACAAGATCAGACTTAAGACGAAGCATCATAGGTTGTGTTTCAGGGTCGCCAAAACGACAGTTGTATTCGATTACTTTTGGTGTACCATCAGCGGTGATCATTAAACCAGCGTATAAGAAACCAGTGTAAGGGTGGCCTTCTTTTGCCATACCTTCAACTGTTGGGTTGATCACTTCGTTCATAATACGTTGGTGAATTTCATCTGTAACAACTGGAGCCGGCGAGTATGCACCCATGCCACCAGTGTTTGGACCTTGGTCACCGTTGTAAGCGCGTTTGTGGTCTTGGCTAGTTGCAAATGGCAGTACGTTTTTGCCATCAACCATCACGATGAAAGAAGCTTCTTCACCTTCTAAGAACTCTTCGATAACCACGCGGCTACCGGCTTCACCAAAGCTGTTGCCTGCAAGCATATCGCGGATAGCTTCTTCAGCTTCAAGCTCAGTCATCGCAACGATAACGCCTTTACCAGCTGCTAAGCCGTCAGCTTTAACAACAATTGGCGCACCTTTTTCTTTTAGGTAAGCAAGTGCAGGGGCGATTTGTTCAAACGTTTGGTAATCAGCTGTTGGAATGTCGTGACGTGCTAAGAAGTCTTTAGTGAATGACTTAGAGCCTTCTAGCTGTGCAGCTCCTGCTGTTGGGCCAAAGATAGCTAGACCGTTTTCACGGAATGTATCAACTACACCTAAAACAAGCGGTACTTCTGGACCAACAATAGTTAACTCAACGTTGTTTTCTTTAGCAAAAGTAACTAAACCTGCTAGGTCTTCAACGTTGATAGCTACGTTTTCAAGTTTTGGCTCTAGTGCAGTACCTGCGTTACCCGGAGCTACGAAAACGGTGTTTACTTTAGTATTTTGTGCAGCCTTAAACGCAAGAGCGTGTTCGCGGCCGCCACTGCCGATGACAAGTACATTCATGGCGTATAATCCTATTTATAGCGGTTTTTTAAACTTCAGCGTCATACGATCACTTTCACCAATCGCTTTATACTTCGCGGCATCTTGCTCGCCTAAACGAAGGCTTGGTGGTAGTGTCCACACCCCTTTAGGGTGATCTGCTGTATCAAGTGGGTTTGCATTAATGTCACTGCTTGCCACCAGTTCAAAGCCAGCTTGCTTTGCAATATCAACTACATAGCTTTGCTTCATATAACCTGATGATTTCTGATCTTCATCGCTGCGCGCTTCAGGTAGACGGTGTTCAACCACACCTAAAGTGCCGCCTGGTTTAAGTGCTTTATAAAATGCTTTAAACGCACTTAACGCGCCTTCTTTATCTTTACCCATGTACCAGTTGTGTACATTTCTAAATGTTAAGACAAGATCTGCGCTACCCGCTGGTGCAATATCAAGATGTGTTACTGGTGCAAATTCAGTTAGTTTAACTTCACTGAAGCGTGCGTCATCGCTCATCTTTTTCTTAAAACCAGCTAATGAACGTTGGTAATAACCCACGTCAGAATCAGCAGGGAAATGTGCCGCGTAGTAAACACCATGGCCTCTAACAGCCGGTGCAAGAATTTCACTGTACCAACCACCGCCCGGTGCAATTTCAACAACGGTCATGCTTGGCTTGAAGCCAAAGAACTCAAGTGTCTCAACTGGATGGCGATATTGATCACGTGCGCTATTTTTAGTATCACGTTCGCTTGATTGCACGGCTTGTGTAAGCGCTGATTCATGGCCATGGCTTAAAGCCTGTGCTGATGTCAGTGCAAGGCTTGCAACAAGTAACGACTTAACGGCAAATTTCATCATCTGTTCCTTCATTATATGGGTAATTATTATTATTAATCAGAATACGTGAATTTGTGGCAAACAAAAAGGGTTAAGCTATTTGCTTAACCCTTTATGTGATTAGTGGCGGAAATGGCGCATACCTGTAAATACCATTGCCATACCAGCTTCGTCAGCTGCAGCGATAACTTCTTCATCGCGCATTGAGCCACCTGGTTGAATAACTGCGGTAATGCCAGCCTCTGCTGCTGCATCAATACCGTCACGGAATGGGAAGAATGCATCCGATGCCATAACTGAACCTTTAACTTCAAGGTTTTCGTCAGCGGCTTTGATACCCGCAATTTTCGCTGAGTAAACACGGCTCATTTGGCCTGCACCTACACCAATCGTCATACCGTCACGTGCATAAACGATTGCGTTAGACTTAACGAATTTAGCTACTTTCCAGCAGAATAATAAATCTTTTAATTCTTGCTCAGTTGGTTGACGCTTAGATACAACTTTAAGGTCGCCTTGCGTTACCATACCTAGGTCGCGGTCTTGAACTAGAATACCGCCATTAACACGCTTGATGTCGTGACCTGTTGCATTACCAGACCACTCACCACACTCTAGTAAACGTACGTTTTGCTTAGCAGATACGATTTGTGCAGCTGCTTCAGATACTTTAGGTGCAATGATAACTTCAACGAATTGACGAGCAACAATTGCTTCAGCTGTGTCTGCATCAAGTTCTTTATTGAATGCGATGATGCCACCAAATGCTGATGTAGGGTCAGTTTTGAATGCACGATCATAAGCTTCAAGAATGTTGTCACCAATTGACACACCACAAGGGTTCGCATGTTTTACGATAACACACGCTGGTACGTCGAATTCTTTTACACACTCTAATGCTGCGTCAGTATCAGCAATGTTGTTGTAAGAAAGTGCTTTACCTTGCAGTTGAACTGCCGTCGCAACAGATGCTTCAGTTAAGTCGTTTTCAACATAAAAAGCAGCGTCTTGGTGTGAGTTTTCACCGTAGCGCATATCTTGCTTCTTAGTGAACTGCATGTTGATAGTACGTGGGAACTTAGTCTCTTCAGCTGCTTCTTCTGTGTAGTCAGGAACCATCTTGCCAAAGTAGTTTGCAATCATGCCATCGTACTGAGCTGTGTGCTCGTAAGCAGCAATAGCTAGATCAAAACGTGTTTTATACGTTGTTGAACCGTTGTTGCTTTGCATTTCGCTGATCACGCGGTCGTAATCTTTTGCATTCACCACGATAGTTACGTCTTTATGGTTTTTCGCCGCAGCGCGAACCATAGTTGGACCACCGATATCAATGTTTTCAATCGCATCTTCTAGGCTGCAGTTTTCTTTCGCAACAGTGTTTGCGAAGGGGTATAAGTTAACTACAACGATATCGATAGCAGAGATGTTATTCTCGCTCATTACGTCTTCATCTTGACCGCGACGCGCTAAGATGCCGCCGTGAATTTTTGGATGAAGTGTTTTTACGCGACCATCCATGATCTCAGGGTGACCAGTATGGTCAGATACTTCAGTGACTTTGATGCCGTTATCAGCAAGTAATTTGCAAGTACCGCCAGTTGATAAAATATCCACGCCTTGTGCTTCAAGAGCGCGAGCAAATTCAACGATACCGGTTTTATCTGACACACTTAATAGTGCGCGACGAATTGGACGATGTGTATCCATTGTAGTTTTGATTACCTCAATGTTTGAGCTAGCTTAGAAAGGCGGTATTTTAACTGAATCTGCTTTAAAAAACGACGTTTAAAGCGTGAGGATTTTGCATAGTTTTTAACAGCTATAAAAAAAGCACCCTAAGGTGCTTTTTTCAAATAACTTATTACCAGTCACTATGAAGCTGTAAGCAATTATAACGATAGCTCGTTAAACTGATTACGGATTCAATATAATGGGTATCAGTTCATGCCGTATTTTTTAAGCTTCTTACGTAAAGTACCACGGTTGATACCTAGTAAGATTGCAGCACGAGTTTGGTTACCACGCGTGTACGTCATTACTTCTTCAAGTAATGGTGCTTCTAGCTCAGAAAGAACAAGGTCGTATACGTCTTGTACGTCTTGACCATTAAGTTGCTTTAAGTAGTGATGAACAGCTTTTTTCACTGCATCACGTAACGGCTGTGGTTTCTCGTGTGACTGTACATGAGGGTTTGTGATAAATGGAGAAGTCACGTTTTGTTCGAACATCGTTATATGTCTCTTTCTTTCTTAGTTAGCTGCTAGTGTTTTAAAGTATTCTTCTAATGCGTCGACTTGTGCCTGTGGGTTATCTAACGCATTAAATACTCGCCTAAACTGACCGTCACTGTCATGGGTTTGCAAATACCAAGATACATGCTTTCGAGCGATACGCGCTCCCATTGGCTCCCCGTAAAACTGATGAAGATTGTCTAAATGCTCCATCAAAATGCTACGCACCTCTGCAATTTCAGGTGCTGGCAAATGTTCTCCAGTTCGCAAATAGTGGTCTATCTCCCTAAAAATCCAAGGGCGACCTTGGGCGGCTCGACCAATCATAATGGCATCTGCACCCGTATAATCCAAAACCTGCTTTGCTTTTTCTGGTGAAGTAATATCACCATTGGCAACGACAGGGATAGACACTGAACGTTTAATATCCCTAATTGTGGCGTACTCTGCTTCACCTTTATACATACATGCGCGCGTTCGCCCATGTACTGCCAGTGAGGCAATGCCATAACGTTCAGCTATTCTCGCAATCTCGACACCATTACGGTTATCCTGATCCCATCCAGTACGGATTTTTAAAGTGACAGGGACATCGACAGCATTAACAACGGCATCGAGTATCTCTTGTACTAATTCAGGAAACTGTAATAAGGCTGAGCCTGCGAGTTTCTTATTCACTTTTTTAGCTGGGCACCCCATATTGATATCTATGATCTGTGCACCATTGCTGACATTGAATTGTGCTGCCTGTGCCATAAGCTCAGGATCGGCTCCGGCGATTTGCACCGAACGAATTCCCGATTCACCGCTGTGATCCATACGGTTCATCGATTTTTCAGTTTTCCATACTTTCGGGTTTGACGAGAGCATTTCAGAAACAGCAAGGCCCGCACCTAAGCGACGGCAAAGTTGTCTAAATGGTCTGTCTGTAATGCCTGCCATTGGCGCGACAATTACATTGTTCTCAAGTTGGTATGAACCGATACGCACTGTTATTCAATTGGCCTCTTTTCAAGGGGCGCTAAGTTTACGGTTTTTTTTGCAAAAATCAAAGGCTATAAATTGAACAAAAGTGACTTTTTTTTGCCCTTTTCGTATTGACTTTTGATAACAGTTTGACGGGTAGGTTGATTTGTTTGATATTTAAACAGAATTTTTTTTAGTCGCAAAAAAGTGCGAAACGATTAACTGTAAAAATAAGGTAAAGCCTGTTAAATATAGGCTTTACCTATTATGTTTGAGTAAATACTCTAGTGCTGTTTAAGCTTTTTTGACGCCGCTGACACGGGTCCATTCACCTTCAACAGCCACTTCATCAAGTACTAAAAACGGGGCATAAACATCGGCTACAGACTGAGCTTGTTCTTCTAAAATGCCTGACATAGCAATTTTACCATTCGGTTTTAAAAGACCTAAAATCACTTCATGTAGTTCACGAAGTGGTTGAGCTAAGATGTTTGCAACCACAATATCGGCTGTAAACTCTGGTTGATCTTCAGGTAAATACACTTCAAGTTTATCTGCAACGCCATTACGTTTTGCATTATCGCGGCTTGCTTCAAGGGCTTGAGGATCTATATCGATACCGATCATACGTTCAGCGCCGAGTTTGATCGCCGCAATTCCTAAAATACCTGAGCCACAACCAAAGTCGACCACGGTTTTACCTGTTAAATCTTGGCTTTCTAGCCACTTCAAACAAAGCGCAGTGGTTGCATGGGTACCTGTGCCAAAAGCAAGGCCAGGGTCGAGCAATACATTAACCGCATCAGGATCGGGAATATCACGCCAACTTGGACAGATCCATAAGCGCTCACCAAATTGAATCGGGTGGAAGTTATCCATCCACTCACGCTCCCAATCTTTATCTTCAAGCTGTTCAATTTTATAAACGAGCTTATCGGCGAGTGTTGCTTCAGCATTTAATGTTGCTACAACGCTGTCCATATCATGGTTTGCGTCATACAGGCCAATCACTGTGGTATCAGCCCATAACTGCACAGTCCCAAGCTTTGGCTCATAAATAGGAGTATCTTTGGCATCAACATAAGTGACTGAGGCACTGCCAGTGTCCATGAGTAAGTCGCTGATTAATTCAGCGTTGTCTGCGTTTGCATTGATGCGAATTTGGATCCAAGCCATGAATATCTCTCGAATAGAAAAAAGGCCGCAACAGCGGCCTTTTAGTTAATAACGCGATACTAAATTACTTAGCATCTAAGAAGCTTTTCAGTAAGTCAGAGCGAGAAGGGTGACGTAATTTACGTAACGCTTTCGCTTCGATTTGACGAATACGCTCACGTGTTACGTCAAATTGTTTACCTACTTCTTCTAATGTATGGTCAGTGTTCATGTCGATACCGAAACGCATACGTAATACTTTAGCTTCACGTGCTGTTAAGCCCGCTAGTACATCGTTTGTTGCGCCACGTAGTGATTCCATGGTTGCAGAATCAATAGGTGAGTCGATAGTGGTATCTTCAATGAAGTCACCTAAGTGCGAATCTTCATCATCACCGATTGGTGTTTCCATTGAAATTGGCTCTTTAGCGATCTTAAGTACCTTACGGATCTTGTCTTCAGGCATTAACATACGCTCAGCTAATTCTTCTGGGCTCGGCTCACGACCCATCTCTTGTAGCATTTGACGAGAGATACGGTTTAACTTGTTGATCGTCTCAATCATGTGCACAGGAATACGGATGGTGCGTGCTTGGTCTGCAATCGAACGTGTGATTGCTTGACGGATCCACCATGTTGCATAAGTTGAGAACTTATAACCACGGCGGTATTCGAACTTATCAACCGCTTTCATTAGACCAATATTACCTTCTTGGATAAGGTCTAAGAATTGTAAACCACGGTTGGTGTATTTTTTCGCAATTGAAATTACAAGACGTAAGTTCGCTTCAACCATTTCTTTCTTCGCACGGCGGGCTTTCGCTTCACCAATACTCATACGACGGTTGATGTCTTTAATTCGTTCGATGCTAAGGCCAGTGCTTTCTTCAATTGCACTTAGTTTGCTGATGCAACGAATGATTTCTGGTTTAACTGATTCAAGTGCTACTGAGTATTTCTCGTTTGCAGCAATCTCAAGGTCGATCCAGCTTGTGTCTGTTTCGTTATTTGCAAAGTGCTTGATGAAGTTCTTTTTCGGTAACTTAGCAATTTGTACAGCTTGCTTCATGATGATACGTTCTTGTACACGAACGCGGTCCATCATTTCACGCATGTTGTTAACCATGCGGTCAAACTGTTTTGGCACTAATTTAAATGTTTTAAATAGTTCGCCGATTTCTGCAATAGCTACAAGTGAGTCAGGGTGTGAGCGACCTTTTTCTTCGAATGTATCACGTGCTTTATTATAAAGCTCACGTAAGTTTTCGAAGTGAATACGGGCTTCTTCAGGATCTGGACCTGTGTCGCCATCGTTATCATCATCGCTATCATCATCACTATCTTCGTCATCATCGTCTTCGTCGTCTTCTTCGTCGAGTTGCTCTTCGTTTAACTCAGAACCGATGTGTGTTGCAGAAATTTGTGATTCGTCTTCATTATTAGGATCAAAGAAGCCAGAGATAATATCGCTTAAGCGCATTTCTTCAGCTTCGAATTTGTCCCATTGCTCTAGTAGATAAGTAATTGCTTCTGGGTATTCAGCAACTGAAATCTGTACTTGGTTAATACCTTCCTCAATACGCTTAGCGATTACGATTTCGCCTTCACGCGTAAGAAGTTCAACAGTACCCATTTCACGCATATACATACGTACAGGGTCAGTTGTTCGACCGATCTCTTTTTCTACAGTCGCAAGTGCAGCTGCCGCGGCTTCTGCTGCGTCTTCGTCTGTCGTTGTTTCTTGCATCATTAATTCATCGGCATCAGGTGCGTTTTCACTTACCTTGATACCCATATCATTAATCATGCTAATGATATCTTCTACCTGATCTGAGTCGATAATGTCTTGTGGAAGGTGATCATTAACTTCTGCAAAAGTTAAATAACCTTGCTCTTTACCTTTTTGAATCAGAAGCTTTAATTGTGACTGAGGAGTTGGATCCATAGAGATTTATTCTTCCACTCTGAAAGTTGATACAACAGGCGCCAGCTCGCTTACTAATTAAGCGACACGAAAACTAACTAGACGCAGTGAATAGCACAGTATAACAGCATTATTCAATTCTGACTAGCTGTTGCTGCCTTTTAACGCTTGCGTCAGTAAGTGGCATTCCAGCCTTTCTTCGCTGCTTAAGCCTTGGGTCTTGTCTTTTATTAATAGGGTCTCTAGTCGATAATTTAAACACTGGTCTTCAATAAATTTAAAAGTATTTTTAAAAACCGTCTCTAAACGATCGTCATTTATTTGGTGCTGCCAAGTTGCTAGTTTCACTAGCGCGTCATATTCAGCGCCATCCCTAAATGACTCTAAAATTTGTGCGGTGGTGATACCTTCACGTTCTAGTGCTAAGTGCTGAATGCGTAAAAATAGCTCTATTCCGGCTATTTTCATCTCAGCCAATTCTGGCATATAAGCAATGCTGGTCGCCAAATTGGGGTGTTGCAATAAAATACCAATCGCTTGGCGCATCGGTGTTATTTTAAATTTACGCTCAATCGCATGCTGTTGTTTTGGTGACTTAACGCGGTTATTTAATTGCTCTCTTGTTCGACCAATTAAGCGGCCAAGATGTTCCAAAATATTTTCTTGGTAAAAATCACTAGGGATTTTTTCAATTAGTGGTAGAGCATTACTAAGGAGCTTTGCTTTACCTGCGTCTTGTGTAAGGTCTATCTCTTGGCTGAGTTTATTAAACAGCACTTTAGTAAAATCATCCGCTTCGCTTAACCTAGCTTCAAAAGCGTCTTTACCTTCTTGTTGTACCAGTGAATCAGGGTCTTCACCATCTGGTAAAAAAACAAACTTTAACGACTTACCATCACCAAGATAAGGCAGTGCATTTTCTAGTGCACGCCAAGCTGCATCGCGGCCAGCACGGTCACCGTCGTAGCAGCAAATCACTTTATCTGTGGTTCTAAATAAAGTGTGCATATGTTCTGCGGTCGTTGCTGTGCCAAGAGCGGCAACGGCATATTCGATGCCTTGCTCAGCTAAAGCAACAACATCCATATATCCTTCAACAATTAGAATATGTTCAAGTTTTTTATGCGCTTGCTTGGCTTCGTATAAACCATAAAGCTCAAAGCCTTTATGGAAAATACGGGTTTCTGGTGAATTAAGGTACTTAGGACCTTGATCCGCTTGCATAACACGGCCACCAAATGCAATCACCCGACCGCGTTTATCGCGAATAGGGAACATAAGTCGATCACGGAAGAAGTCAAATTGGCGACCAGGCGACTTTTCAGAGGCTAGTTTTAGTTCTACAAGCTGCTCTTTTTGTTCTTTGTTGCGGCCAAGTTGCTGGCATAGCGCTTCCCATTCACTCGGCGCATAACCAATCATGAATTTTTTCGCTGTTTCACCACTTAAACCACGACCCTTGATATAGTCGATAACCGTTTTCGAGTTGGCATGATGCTTTAATTGATGTTGGTAAAAGCGAGCAGCATGTAACATTAAATCGTAATCAGAGCGCTTTTGTTCTGCGGTGCGTTGCGGGCCTGAACTTGTGCCTTGTTCGCGAGGTACGTCTAAATTCAGCATACTCGCTAATTCTTCAATGGCGTCAACGAACTCTAATTTGTCGTATTCCATGACAAACGAAATTGCATTGCCATTGGCACCACAACCAAAGCAGTGGTAAAACTGTTTATCTTGAGAAACGGTAAAAGAGGGGGATTTTTCGTTGTGAAATGGGCAACAGGCTTGGTAGTCTTTACCTGCTTTTTTTAGGCCAACTCTCGAATCAATTAACTCAACAATATCTGTGCGAGCGAGTAAATCATCAATAAACTGTCGAGGGATCTTTCCGGCCATAGCTGTTGTTTTTTCCTGCGCTATCTATGCGTTGTAAAATAAGATTTGAACACAATTACTGTGTTTATGAAAGACTAAAAGCAAGAAACCGAGCACTAGGCTCGGTTTGCTTGAATCATACATCTGTATGTGGGGGTTAGGCAGTTAATCGTTGCTTGATTAAGCCAGAAATCTTACCTAAATCGGCACGACCTTCAGCTTTGCTTTTGATAACTCCCATTACCTTACCCATGTCTTGCATACCCGCTGCGTTTGTATCAGCTATAGCCGAGTCAATAAGAGCAATGATTTCTTCTTCACTCAATTGTTGAGGTAAGAATTCTTCAAGTGCTTTAATCTCACTGGCTTCAATTTCAGCTAAATCTTCACGACCCGCATCAATGTACTGGGTGTAAGAATCGCGACGTTGCTTAACAAGCTTTACTAAAACAGCGGTAATACCGTCGTCGTCAAGCGTAATTTGCTCGTCAATCTCACGTTGCTTGATTGCAGCAAGTACCATGCGGATAGGTTTAAGACGTTCTTTGTCTTTTGCCTTCATCGCATCTTTTTGCGCATCTTTTAGCGTTAATAAAAGGCTCATTTATACAAGACCAAATACTGATTAGTATAATTTAACGCGACGTGCGTTATCGCGAGAAAGCTTCTTCATGTGACGCTTTACTGCAGCAGCTTTTTTACGCTTACGCTCAGCTGTTGGTTTTTCATAGTGCTCGCGACGACGAACTTCTGAAAGGATACCTGCTTTTTCACATGAACGCTTGAAGCGACGAAGTGCTACGTCAAACGGTTCGTTCTCTCTTACTTTAATTACTGGCATTAAAAATTCACCTACCTAAATAATGAGCGTTGCTCAAGTTGATCGAATAACGACCAAGTGGTTCAAAAATGGTGCGGTATTGTAATCCGAAGCAACACCACATGTAAAGAACAATATTAACAGAAACTAGGTTTGCAAAACAGGGTTAATTTGTCTCGCGTTGATATAGCCGACAAATTACTTGTCCGGCAGTTTTTTCTTTTAAAAGCATCCAGTTATCTGGTGAGCTTAGGTCGCTTAGTTCGCTTTCGACCTCAACATATATAAGTGCTTGGGCAGATAACCAGTTATTTTTTTCGAGTAAAAAACAACTTTTTTCAGCCAAGTTTTGTCGAAATGGCGGGTCAACAAAAATTAGATCAAATTGCTCGTTTTGCGTGTTTTGTTCTAATAATGAAAGGCTATTGCCTTGTTTTACGACGGCATTATCCAATTTAAGCATGTTAATGTTTTCTTTTAGCTGGCTAGCGGCACTTTTATCTAGTTCGAAAAACACAGCATGATCAGCAAAGCGCGATAAAGCTTCAAACCCTAAGCCGCCAGAACCGGCAAAGCAGTCAAGTACCGCTGCGCCTCGGGTATCTTGCATGAGCCAGTTAAATACTGTTTCTTTTATACGGTCTGTGGTTGGACGCAAGCCTTGCACATCTTTTACTGGTAATTTTCTACCGCGAAATTGCCCACTAATAATACGAATAAAACCATTTGCTGATTTATTGTTCGCTGCTTTTGCTTGGCGGTTAGCTGTTGATTTTTTTCTCATTTAACTCACTAATCATTGGTAACTGACCCCTAGCTCAGATAATATTGTATGCAATAGCTAGCGTGTCATTTTTCTACTGCGCTAAAAGTGATAGTATTGCGACCTTAGCGATAGATGGTACCTGTTTATGTTTGGCTAAAAAGCTGAACTGTCACCAAACTATTATTCATGTAAGTTTATCAGATTTTTATAAGTGGTTATTAGCAAGTATGGCAAAAAAAAGTAAATTCCTGTCTTGGTTTGGTTTTGGCAAATCAGATAAGCAACAAGCAGAGCAAGCAGCAAAAGAGGCTGATAACCAGAAGCAAATAGAAGAACAACAGCGAATTGAAGCCGAAAAGGCAGAAGCTGAACGTTTAGAACAAGAACGTATTGCTGCAGAAAAGGCAGAGGCAGAACGTTTAGAACAAGAGCGTATCGCTGCAGAAAAGGCAGAAGCTGAGCGTTTAGAGCAAGAACGCATTGCGGCAGAAAAGGCTGAGGCGGAGCGCTTAGAGCAAGAGCGCATTGCGGCAGAAAAAGTAGAAGCTGAACGTTTAGAACAAGAACGTATCGCTGCAGAAAGACGCGATGCTGAACGTGTAGAGCAAGAACGCATTGCGGCAGAGAAAGCAGAAGCTGAGCGTTTAGCTCAAGAGCAGCAAGCGGCAGAACAACAACGTCAAGAACAACAAGCTCGTCTTGCTGAGCAAGAAGCAGCAATGAAATTAGAGCAAGAGCGTGCTGCAGCAGAACAGGCGCAGCGTGAAGCCGAGCAAGTTGCTGCGAAGAAGGCCGAGGCAGAACGTCTAGAGCAAGAACGCATTGCCGCTGAAAAAGCAGAAGCTGAGCGTTTAGAACAAGAGCGTATCGCGGCAGAGAAAGCGGAAGCGGAACGTTTAGAGCAAGAACGTATTGCTGCAGAAAAGGCGCAGCGTGAAGCAGAGCAAGCTGCTGCAGAAAAAGCACAAGCGGAACGTTTAGAGCAGGAGCGCATTGCTGCAGAAAAGGCGGAAGCTGAGCGTTTAGAACAAGAACGTATTGCGGCAGAGAAGGCTGAAGCGGAACGTGTAGAGCAAGAGCGTATTGCTGCAGAGAAGGCAGAAGCGGAGCGCTTAGAGCAAGAACGCATTGCTGCAGAGAAGGCTGAAGCTGCTCGCTTAGAGCAAGAACGCATTGCTGAAGAACAAGCAGAAGCTGAGCGTTTAGAGCAAGAGAAAGCTGCTCAAGCTGCTGCTGAAAAACCTAAGAAAGAAGGTTTCTTCGCACGCCTTAAAAAAGGTTTATTAAAAACTCGCGTTAATATTGGTTCTGGCTTTGCGTCTATTTTTAGTGGTAAGAAAATTGACGATGAGTTATTTGAAGAACTAGAAACACAATTACTAACAGCCGATTTAGGTGTTGATACAACAATGAAGTTGATTGATAACCTAACCGATGCCGCTGATCGTAAGCAGTTAAAAGATGGCGATGCTTTATACGAGTTAATGAAGCAAGAAATGGCCAGTATGCTTAAAACCGCTGAGCAGCCGTTAGTTGTAAGCAATGACAAAAAGCCATTTGTTATCTTAATGGTGGGTGTAAATGGGGTAGGTAAAACTACCACGATTGGTAAATTAGCAAAGCAGTTCCAAAACGAAGGTAAGTCAGTGATGCTTGCTGCGGGTGATACCTTCCGTGCTGCAGCGGTTGAGCAGCTGCAAGTATGGGGTGAGCGTAATAGCATTCCTGTGATTGCCCAGCATACAGGTGCAGACAGTGCGTCAGTGGTTTTTGATGCATTTCAGGCGGCAAAAGCCCGTAATGTTGATGTGTTAATCGCTGATACAGCAGGTCGCTTGCAAAATAAAGATAACCTAATGCAAGAGCTTGAGAAAATTGCCCGTGTAATGAAGAAAATTGACCCAGATGCGCCGCATGAAGTTATGCTAACTATTGATGCAGGTACAGGTCAAAACGCAATTAGCCAAGTTAAATTATTTAATGAATGTGTTGGTTTAACGGGCATTACTTTATCTAAACTAGATGGTACCGCTAAAGGTGGTGTGATTTTCGCCGTTGCAGATAAATTTAATATCCCAATTCGTTACATTGGTGTTGGTGAAGGTATTGATGATTTACGTACCTTTAATAGTAGTGACTTTATTGATGCACTATTTAGCCAAGACGAGGATGACGCCTAATTAACTAAAGGGAGTTTGCTCCCTTTTTCGCTGCAAGATGATTGATAACTAAAATGATAAATTTTCAGCAAGTCAGTAAAACATACCCAGGTGGCCATCGTGCCCTTGAAAAAGTCAGCTTTCATATTAAGCCTGGTGAACTGGCCT
This sequence comes from Pseudoalteromonas sp. PA2MD11, assembly GCF_017808125.1. Taxonomy (NCBI): domain Bacteria; kingdom Pseudomonadati; phylum Pseudomonadota; class Gammaproteobacteria; order Alteromonadales; family Pseudoalteromonadaceae; genus Pseudoalteromonas; species Pseudoalteromonas sp. PA2MD11. Next base: position 190,683 of record NZ_JADKNF010000004.1, on the reverse strand, counting down.
TTTTAACTGGGCACAGTGGCGCTGGTAAAAGTACCCTATTGAAGCTTATTAGTTTGATGGAGCGTCCATCGGCAGGGCAGGTGCTTATTAATGGTGTTGATTTAAATGCTGTTAAATCACGTCAGATCCCTTACGTGCGCCGCGATATTGGTATCATCTTTCAGAATCACCGCTTACTAGAACGTTACTCAGTGTTTGATAATGTTGCCTTACCTTTAATTATTGAAGGTACGCACCACAAGCAAATAGCTAAGCGTGTTCATGGTGCGCTTGATAAAGTCGGGTTACTTGATAAAGCTAAGTGTAATCCTGCAACCTTATCAGGTGGTGAGCAGCAGCGTGTTGGTATTGCTCGCGCTATTGTCAATTCACCGCCAATTCTATTAGCTGATGAACCAACCGGTAACTTAGACCCTGAGCTTTCAATGGACATATTACGTTTATTCGAAGACTTTAATAATCATGGCACAACCGTACTGATTGCAACCCATGACATTGGTTTAATTGCGCGTATGCGTTATCGCAGTTTAACACTGAAAGATGGCCGTATGATTGACGACCCGTTAGCTGAGGGGGCACTATGAGTTTATTGTTTAAAAGCCGCAACAGCCAAAACGAACGTCAGAAAAAGTCATTTTTAGCAGCGCCTTATTTCTTCTTTATTAATCTTATTCGCCAAGGTGTGCATAGCCTCGGTGAAATGTGGCGAACGCCTTTAGCCTCATTGATGACCATTGCGGTATTAGGATTAAGCTTAACACTGCCAGCGACGCTTTATTTAGTGGTTAAAAATGTCTCGCAAGTGAGCAGTGGCTTTGAAGATGCAGCAGAGATTTCGTTGTTCGTAAAAGAAACTATGAGCGAACAGCAAACGCAAACCTTGGTTAAGCGTTTAGCACTCTACCCTGAAGTAGATAAAGTGGAGTTTATATCAAAGGGCGATGCCCTCACTGAATTTAAACAAGTATCAGGATTTGGCCAAGCACTTGAATATTTAGATGCGAACCCGTTACCGGATGTTGTTATTGTTACGCCGACAGCACGATACCGTCAGCCAAATACGGCAAAACAATTACTGCAAAAGCTGGAAGCCGAAAGAGAAGTTGATTTTGGTAAACTCGATATTGCATGGCTTGAGCGATTAAATGCACTTTTAAGCTTATTAAAAGAAAGCGTGATCACCATTGCTCTATTATTATTGACCTCCGTCACCTTGATCATTGGTAATACTATCCGCTTATCAATCATGGATAAGAAAGATGAAATTCAAGTGATGAAGTTAGTTGGGGCGACAAACACTTTTATTCATGCGCCATTTTTGTGGACAGGAATTTGGTACGGTATTATTGGCGGTTTGTTCTCTTTTATTTGTGTTGCATTAATGATGTGGTGGCTTGGTGCTGCTGTAAGTGATGTTGCGGGTGTTTATGAAACCAGCTTTGACTTAATTGGTTTAACACTCTCAGAGTTTGGCATTTTAGTCGCTCTTGCAACAGGCTTAGGATTTGTTGGTTCATACTTATCAGTTAACCGCTACATAAAAGAAATTGAACCCGATAAAGTGTAGCTATCAGCGCTATTATTTTAGCGCTTTTGCTTGTCGTTAATTTGTCATATTAAGTCTTTATGCTGTTTGTTTAGATTTTGAATGGCGGGCTATATATCTTTCAAAATACCTTTAAAAGCTAGAATTCATCGCTTATTCAGCGCCTTAAAGTAAAATAAAATTATCTTAAAAAAACCACTTGATTTGAACTTTAAAAAAGTTTTTAATTGAAGTTAGCACTCTCGCTTAAAGAGTGCTAAGATGGTTTCAAATGTTTATCACTGAGGTGAAAAATGAGTAAAGATTTATACGCAATGGCACTTACTGCAGGTCAACAGAGCGCAAGTATGGACGGCTACCTTCAAGCGGTTAGCACTATTCCTATGCTTGATGCAGAGAAAGAAAAGCAGTTGGCGACACGTCTTCAGGAAGAAGGTGATCTTGAAGCTGCGAAGCAACTCATTATGTCGCACCTACGCTTTGTTGCTCATATTGCGAAAAGCTATTCAGGTTATGGCTTACCGCAAGCTGATTTAATTCAGGAAGGTAACATCGGTCTGATGAAAGCGGTAAAACGTTTCGACCCAAGTGTAGGTGTTCGCTTAGTTTCATTCGCAGTACACTGGATCAAAGCTGAAATTCATGAATACGTACTGAAAAACTGGCGTATCGTGAAAGTTGCAACTACTAAAGCGCAACGTAAATTATTCTTCAACCTACGTAAAAACAAAAAACGTTTAGGTTGGTTTAACCAAGCTGAGGTTAGCACAGTTGCTAATGAGCTAGGTGTAAGTGAAAAAGAAGTACGTGAGATGGAATCACGTATGAGTGGCCAAGATATGGGCTTTGACTTAACGGGCGACGACAATGACGACGCACCGACAAGCACATACTCGCCAGTACAGTATTTAACGGATGGCAGTGCTGACCTTGCTGATGATATCGAAGAGCAGCAATGGCAAGAACAGTCTCATGCACGTTTATTCAGCGCGTTAAAAACCCTTGATGAACGTTCTCAAGACATCGTAAGTGCACGTTGGTTAGCTGACGATAAAGCAACATTACAAGAGCTTGCTGAGAAATATAACGTTTCAGCAGAACGTGTTCGCCAGCTAGAAAAAACAGCGATGAAAAAACTGCAATCAGCTATGAGCTAATAGCAATCGCTATAGCAAACCATCTTTAGTAGACTACAAAGCCTCGCAAATGCGGGGCTTTTTGTTTTAAAGGACGCGGTATGTCACAGATTGATTATCAACATGTATTAGATGAAATCACAAAAGAAGTTCAACCATTACTGAGCCAAGGTAAGGTTGCTGATTATATTCCTGCGCTTGCAGAAGTTGAGCCAAACCAGTTCGCTATTGCTATTCATACAGTGAATGGGCAAACCTATTGTGCGGGTGATTGTAGTGCGCGTTTTACAATTCAATCTGTTTCGAAAGTAATGACCTTAACTTTAGCACTTCAGCGTTATGGTGATGAGCTGTGGCAACGAGTCGGTAAAGAGCCTTCAGGCACCGCTTTTAACTCACTTACACAGCTTGAGTTTGAACAGGGCATACCACGCAACCCATTTATTAATGCCGGCGCGATTGTCACCTGTGACGCGTTATATAGCCGTTTATCTGCGCCGATGCACTCTATGCTTGAGTCGTTTCGCCAGTTATCAGGAAATGCTCAGGTTGTTATTGATAAGAAAGTGGCAAATTCTGAATATGAGTTTCGTCATCGCAACGCCGCGATGGGGCATCTAATGAAGTCATTCGGCAACTTTAATAATGAAGTTGATGATGTGTTATGGGCTTACTTTAACTTCTGTGCCATAGAGCTAAACTGCGTAGAGTTAGCAAAAGCCTACAATTACTTAGCAAACCAAGGTAAAGATGCCAATGGCCAAGAAGTACTCAGTGCAAGACAAAATAAGCAGTTAAACTCGTTACTGTTTACCAGTGGTTTGTACGATGCTGCTGGGGATTTTGGCTACCGTGTTGGTATGCCGGGCAAGTCTGGGGTGTCGGGTACTATTTTAGCTGTGTTACCAAATCAATTTACTGTGGCTGTGTGGGCGCCAAGACTTAACTCGTATGGTAACTCAGTAGCTGGGATTGCGGCTCTTGAGCGTTTATCCCAGAAACTGGATATTTCGATTTTCTAAAAGCGGTTACTGATCCCAGTAAACTTGCTCTAAACAATCTTCACGTTCAGGTAAGCCACGCGATAAACGTGGTGAGTGCTGAACAAGTACTTCATAACTTGCACGGTTAGCGTATTTACTAATTTGTGCAAGCGATGAGTAGGTCATAGCTGGTTGTTGATGCTTCGCTGAGTTTGCCACATTAAGTTTGTGGTAAACGTTTGCTGATAGGTCATGCAATACCGCAGCCAGAGCGCAATCGCCTGCGCCATTGGTATTTTTAATGCTGTCAGGGCCGCCCATAAACGGTGCGGTGTGGCTATACGCACGAATAGGATTTTGGCAATCGTCTTTACGCATTGCGCGCGAAAATTCATAGCGGTTAAAGTCAGCAATCGCACCAGGTAATAGTGGATATTCTGTTTCACGCTTGAATGAATCGTCGACGTAACCGGCCATAAACAAGCCCTTTTCGCCAGCTGTACAAATAACTAAATCAGTCCAATCTAGCGCTTTGTCGGCAGCTAGAAGCGGATCTTCAAAGCCAGTAATCGCAAGCCCTTCTTCTTCGTTCATAGCAAGAATATCAACATGTTCTTTTACGAAATCAGCCCACCAAGTAGGGTCTTGTTCAATTAGAAACTTAGTGCCAAGGGTTAAAACCACAGGGACACCTGCATCATTGGCATATTTTACTGCCTGCATGGTGGCTTCTGTCATGGTTTCATCACCTTGAGTACGCATTAGGTATGCGCTGATCACCAGTGCTGATGAATTCTCAATAAGTGCCTGATCGATTGATTCAGGGCGAAGATGGTTCATAAGCCCCGCGCTGATTGCGAAGGTACGCTCACCGGTCTCGTCAATTAAGGTAAAACAACGACCAATAGGGCCATCTACAGGCTGAAGGTAGTCAAGGTCAACGCGGCTAGAGGTGTTACATAAAAAACGGTATGCATAGCTGCCGATTTTGATATTTTCACTCATTACCCCTAAAAGTACTGATCGGTCATCAGCTAGGGTAGAGTAGTTGTGCATGGTGTTACCCACCGTACCACCGGCAAACTCATAATCGATCATATTGTCGAGTTTTAGTCTGTCGTATAGCGCGTTGGTAATATCGTTATCGATCACTTGCGACATGCCACGGCGCAATTGAAATTCATCTAGGAAAGCTTGATCAACTTTCGCTTCAATATCCACCACAATTTGGTCGATACCCGTAATATAACTACGTTGTAGTCGGTCGGTAGAGTTAAGTTGATTTGTCAGTGGATCTTTGGCTTCCACCGGAAAATAATGTTTATGCCTGCGGCGTCCAGGAAATTTCATTTGCTACCCGTGTTGTAAGCTAAATAAAAAAAGCGCGAGATTATAGCGCAATATGGGTCCATTGAGCCATGAAAAAGCCACTAAATTTTGCGTTAATTTTTAAGTGTAGCAGTATTTAATGCCGACATTTTTCACTAACTAGGTATAATTACTCACAGTTTTACAAGATTTGTGTGATATATGAGCGAACAATTTAGCGACCAATATTGGATGGAAAAAGCATTAAACTACGCCAATGAAGCGGCTGCGATTAATGAAATTCCGGTTGGTGCTGTGCTGGTAAAAGACAATCAACTGATTTCTTATGGTTATAACCGCTCAATTATTGATAACGACCCATCCGCTCATGCTGAAATGATGGCAATCCGCGAAGCAGGTAAAGTACTTAATAACTACCGATTAATCGATTGCACCCTGTATGTAACGTTAGAACCTTGTTCTATGTGCGCAGGCCTGTTGGTACATAGCCGTATTAAGCGATTGGTATTTGGTGCTAAAGATGCCAAAACGGGATCGGCAGGATCAATTATGAATCTGCTGCAAGAACCTAGGCTTAATCATCAAGTTGAAGTAACCGGTGATGTCATGAGTGAGCAGTGTGGGGCGGTAATTTCAGCGTTTTTTAAGCGTCGTAGAGAAGAGAAAAAGGCGGCAAAGCAGGCTGCTCGCAACGCCTAGTTATACAACCGGCGTTGCAGGAACTTGTGCTTCCATTAACTGCATCGCAAATAAGCGGCGACGCCAAATAACTTTTTTGTGTGTATTACGTAGCATGATACGACGGCGGGTCGCCGTTGAGTAAATAACATTACGCTTGAACTTATGTGTCGTACGTCTTCTTTTTAACATGAGTGCTCCTTAAGTGAGAGTAAAGCATGGCATGGTCCGTTCCATTTCTACTAAAAGATAATGATCATTTGATGACAAGTAAACAGATTTCGGTGCTTGAGGTTAGTTGTTTTCTAATTCTTGCTGCTCTGAGTTGGTTTGTTGCGTGTTGTCATTTGGCTTTGGTTCGCTCGCTTGCGCTTCAGGTTTAGCTTCATCAGTGCTTTGCTCTTCTTCGCTTGGGTTAGCAATCGCATCATTTTCATCAAGCCAAACCAGTGCGTCGTAATAGCGACGAATATTATCAACGTATTTTACTGCAACATCGCCACGGGCATAACCATATTTGGTTTTTCGATAGTAACGCTTTTTAATTAAAAGCGGTAAGCGCTTTTTAACATCAGCCCACTTATCGGGACTTGCACCTTCTTGCTCGGTAATAATCCGTGCGTCGTTGACGTGTCCCCAGCCAACATTATAAGAGGCTAAAGCAAACCAGGTTCTGTCGGGCTGCGGAATGCGTTCAGGGATCCAAGAAATTACTTTGGCAAGATACTGCGCACCGCCTTTAATATTTTGCTCAGGCTCTAGTCGATTTGTTACGCCGACCTGTTTTGCTGTTGCTTGGGTTAGCATCATTATGCCACGTACACCGGTTGGTGACTTAGCCCTTGGGTTCCACATTGATTCTTGATAACTCAAAGCTGCCAGTAATCGCCAGTCTATGTTACCTGCGTATTGCTCAAACCAAGGTTGGTATTTAGGTAAAGTGTCTTTTATTGCTTCGATATAAGCAAGTGTGTTCACATAATTAAACTGGCGAACATGGCCGAAATATTTTTCTTCTAGCACATAAAGCTGGTTGCTTTGTTTTACATCGCCAAAAAATGGCACCATTAAGGCATATAATGAGTCGTCACCATCTTTTCTAAGTAGCCAAGCGATAGGGTCATTGCGGGTAACCGAAAAGCCGATACTCAAGTTTGGGTGATAGCGGCGAAACAGCGATAAGGTGTGCGAGTCTGCTAGGGTGTAATCAATTTCACCGTCGATAACAGCTTGCAGAAGCTCTTCTTCATCCATATCTTCTGTTTCGTTCCAACTAAGTTCTGGATTAAGTTGTTTTAATTGTTGTAGTGCCAACGAGTGACTGCTTTTGGCGAGAACAGTCAGATTGCCGGTTAAATCCGCAAATTCACGGGGTCTATTACGGCCTTGTTTATAAACTAATTTTTGGCTTATGGTGCGATAGGTTGGGCCGAAGCGGTAATGCTCTGCCCGAATTGTATTATAGGTAAGACCTGACGCTATAATATCTAAATCGCCATTTTCTAAGCGTGCGAACATATCGGATAGATTAAAAAAAGGCACCATCTCGAGCTCTACACCAACATAGTCAGCAAATTCTTGGGCGAGCTCATATTCAAAGCCTTGCACACCTTGTGGAGCCTGATAGTAATTACTCGCACCAGCTAATGTGCCGACTCTAATTTTGTTCTGCGCCTTGATATGAGCAAGTTGCGACGGTTGCTGTTGCATATCGCACGCACATAACATGAGCACTAAACTAAAAATAGCGAGTAACTTTTGCATAAATTATAAATGCCCCTTAAACCATTACCTTAGTGTTATAACAAAACTTCTAAGCCACGTCACTTGGCGAATAGTGTTATAGATCTATTTAAAAATTAATAACTATAACAAGGCAGATGGTAGATAAGTCATACAGAACAAGAACCTGCAGAGAAATAAAGACGACTAAGCTAGTTAATTGTTGCAACCTTAAAAGCGGTTATGAAGATTATTTAAATAAAAGCGTAATTTTGAGTTAAATCTAGACGTTATTTGCACTATAATATGCGCCTAAAATATCGTTCAATCCCTAACCCCGGATGAAAATACCTATGTTGATCCTTCGTGGTGCACCAGCACTTTCCGATTTTAGAGTTCAGAAAATTTTAGCGCGTTGCCAACAGGCACAACTTCCAGTCACTGACGTTTACGCAGAGTTCATGCATTTTGCTGATCTTACAGCTGAGCTTTCAGCTGATGAGCAAACCAAGCTGGAAAAACTGCTTACTTACGGTCCAACAATTGCCGAGCATACCCCTGCTGGCACGTTAATTCTTGTAACGCCGCGTCCAGGTACTATCTCGCCTTGGGCATCAAAAGCAACTGACATCGCACATAACTGTGGCTTAAGCCAAGTTCACCGTGTTGAGCGTGGTATTGCATACTACGTAGAAGGTAATTTATCAGCTGAGCAAACAGCTGAAGTTGCAGCGTTATTACATGACCGTATGACTGAAGCAACGCACGCGGATATGGCTGATGCAGCTAAATTATTCCGTCACGATGAGCCGCGTCCAATGTCATCAGTTGACATTTTAGGTGGTGGCCGTGAAGCGCTTGCTAAAGCAAACGTTGAGCAAGGTTTTGCGCTTGCAGATGACGAAATTGATTACTTGGTAGAAAACTTCCAAAAGTTAGGGCGTAACCCGAACGACATCGAATTATTCATGTTTGCACAAGCAAACTCTGAGCATTGTCGTCACAAAATCTTTAACGCTGATTGGACAATTGATGGCATCGAACAGCCAAAATCATTGTTCAAAATGATCAAAAACACTTACGAGCAAAACCCTGAAAACGTACTATCTGCATATAAAGATAACGCAGCAGTAATGAAGGGGTCGTTAGCAGGTCGTTTCTTCCCGAATAACGAAGGCGAGTATGCATATCATCAAGAAAACATCGAAATCTTGATGAAAGTTGAAACGCACAACCACCCAACAGCGATTGCGCCATTCTCTGGTGCATCAACAGGTTCTGGTGGTGAGATCCGTGATGAGGGGGCAACAGGCCGCGGCTCTAAACCTAAAGCTGGTTTAGTTGGCTTCACTGTATCTAACCTACGTATTCCTGGCTACGAGCAGCCATGGGAAACAGACTTTGGTAAGCCAGGTCGTATCGTTAATGCACTTGATATTATGACTGAAGGCCCATTAGGTGGTGCGGCATTCAATAACGAATTTGGTCGTCCAAACCTACTTGGTTACTTCCGTACATACGAAGAGAAAGTATCAAGCCATAACGGTATCGAGGTACGTGGTTACCACAAGCCAATCATGCTTGCAGGTGGTTTAGGTAACATTCGTTCTGAGCATGTTCAAAAAGGCGAAATCCCTGTAGGTGCTAAGCTAATTGCACTAGGTGGTCCGGCAATGAACATCGGCCTTGGTGGTGGTGCTGCGTCTAGTATGACATCAGGTCAATCAAACGAAGACTTAGACTTTGCATCGGTACAACGTGAAAACCCAGAAATGGAACGTCGTTGTCAGGAAGTTATCGATAAATGTTGGCAGCTAGGTGATGCAAACCCAATCGCTTTCATCCACGATGTGGGTGCAGGTGGTCTTTCAAACGCATTCCCTGAGCTTGTAGACGACGGTGGTCGTGGTGGTAAATTCCAACTTCGTGACATTCCAAACGATGAGCCGGGTATGGCACCACACGAAATTTGGTGTAACGAATCTCAAGAGCGTTACGTATTAGCAGTTGCAGCAGAAGACTTCGCGCGCTTTGAAGCAATCTGTAAACGTGAACGTGCAGAATACGCTGTTATTGGTGAAGCAACAGAAGAGCGTCACTTAACGGTTGAAGATAGCCACTTCGGTAACAACCCAGTTGATCTTCCGCTTGATGTTTTACTTGGTAAAGCACCAAAAATGCACCGCGAAGTTGAATCGAAAAAAGCACAATCGCAACCATTAGACGTTGCTAACATTGATGCGGCAGATGCTGCACAGCGTTTATTACGCTTACCAACGATTGCTGAGAAAACATTCTTAATCACCATTGGTGACCGTACGGTAACGGGTTTAGTTGCGCGTGACCAAATGGTCGGTCCTTGGCAGGTGCCAGTAGCAAACTGTGCGGTAACAGCCGCTGCGTTTGATACTTACCACGGTGAAGCAATGTCACTAGGTGAACGTACACCAGCTGCACTGTTAAACTACGGTGCTTCTGCTCGTTTAGCTGTGGCTGAGTCACTAACGAACATCGCGTGTGCGAACATCGGTGGCCTTGAAAATATCAAGCTATCTGCAAACTGGATGGCCGCAGCAGGTCACCCAGGCGAAGATGCGGGCCTTTACGAAGCTGTAAAAGCGGTAGGTGAAGAGCTTTGTCCGGCGCTTGGTTTAACTATCCCTGTGGGTAAAGACTCAATGTCGATGAAAACTCAATGGGATGAAAACGGTGAGCAAAAATCGGTTACTGCGCCATTATCACTGATCATTACTGCCTTTGGTCGTGTTGAAGATGTGCGTAAAACAGTAACGCCACAGCTACGCATTGATAAAGGTGAGTCATCACTATTATTAGTTGATTTAGGTGCGGGTCAAAACCGCATGGGCGCATCAAGCCTTGCACAGGTTTATAAGCAACTAGGTGATGTAACGCCTGATGTTGATAACCCAGCACTATTAAAAGGTTTCTATGAAGCAATGCAAGCGCTTGTTGCTGATAACAAGTTACTTGCTTACCATGACCGTTCAGATGGTGGTTTATTCACAACTATCGCTGAAATGGCATTTGCTGGTCACACGGGTGTAACAGTTGACCTTGCAGGCTTAACAGGTTCAGACATCGAAGCGCTTTATAATGAAGAGCTAGGTGCGGTTATCCAAGTAGCAAACGCTGATTTAGACGCAGTGAAAGCGGTTCTTGCTGATCACGGCTTAGCTGCTATCAGCCATGAAATTGGTGCACTAAACGCTGATGACCGCGTGGTATTCACTCGTGGTGATGATGTGGTTCTTAACCACACGCGCACTGAGCTTCGTACTATTTGGGCAGAAACAACTTACCAAATGCAAGCGCGTCGTGATAACCCAGAGTGTGCTAAGCAAGAGTTTGACGCTAAGTTTGACGCAAAAGACCCAGGTCTTAACGTAAAACTAAACTTTGACTTAAACGAAGATGTTGCAGCACCTTACATTGCAACTGGTGCGAAGCCGAAAATGGCGATTCTACGTGAGCAAGGTGTTAACTCTCACTTAGAAATGGCGGCGGCATTTAACCGTGCAGGCTTTGCTGCGGTTGACGTGCACATGAGCGACATACTTGAAGGTCGTTTAACACTTGAGCAATTTAAAGGCTTAGTAGCATGTGGTGGTTTCTCTTACGGTGACGTATTAGGTGCAGGTGAAGGCTGGGCTAAGTCAATCTTATTTAATGAGATGGCGCGTGAGCAGTTCCAAAGCTTCTTCCACCGCGAAGATACATTCAGCTTAGGCGTGTGTAATGGCTGTCAAATGCTTTCAACATTGAAAGAATTGATCCCAGGCACTGAGCATTGGCCACGTTTCGTAACGAATAAGTCAGAGCGTTTTGAAGCTCGCTTTAGCCTTGTAGAAGTACAAGAAAACCCATCGGTATTCTTTAATGGTATGGCAGGTTCACGTATGCCTATCGCTGTTTCTCACGGTGAAGGTCATGCTGAGTTCGCAAGCGCTGATGCAGTTAAAGCAGCGCTTGAGTCAGGTACAGTGGCAGTGAAGTTTGTTGATAACTACGGTAACCCAACAACGCAATACCCAGCTAACCCTAATGGCTCGCCAGAAGGTATCACAGGTATTACTTCTACTGACGGTCGTGCAACGGTTATGATGCCGCACCCAGAGCGTGTATTCCGTACTGTTGCTAACTCATGGCACCCAGATGAGTGGCGCGAAGATAGCCCATGGATGCGCATGTTCCGCAACGCTCGTAAAAACGTTGGCTAGAACTTAGTTATGTACCTAGCTATACAAGCTAGGTTCATACAAACCGTTTAAACTAAAAAGGCTGCACTATCATGTGCGGCCTTTTTGTTTATAATGTTCTGAGAAGCGAGAAGCGAGAAGCGAGAAGCGAGAAGCGAGAAGCGAGAAGCGAGAAGCAAGGAGAGTTTTTTGAGTTTTAAGCGAGCGTGTGTTGGATTACTAGGTATCGTGCTAAGCATGGTGCTGTTGGCGTATCTGTTCAGGTTACCACTGACATCGTGGTATTTAACACCTATGCTCAGTAAAAATGGCATTGCGCTTCACTGTGTTGATTGGTCATTAACTCGCAAGCTTGATTTGAATATCGAGAAATTATGCTTAACTTATCAAGGGCAGCAAATTGAGTTAGCTGGCATTATTGCGAATAAGCAACAGGTTAGTGTTTCTCGCGCTAACCTCATTGTTAGTGACCTTACAAATAAACAACAACCAGACGCTTCACAAACTGAATTTAAAAAGCTTGCCTTGGTATTACCCGAGCAAAGACCGCTAATAAGCATTGAGCAGCTTGACGTAGTCTCACCGTTTACCGACACCCCTGTTAGGCTGGCGATACAAGAAAAACGCCTAAATCATTTTACGATTTCACGGGATCTCAATGCAGACGTTGTAATATCTAATTATGAAGTCAAAGCCAACATCACCTTTGATGAGCAAGTGGCAGAGAGGTTCGTAACATTGCCAAAAAGCAGCCATTTTACTATTCAGTCACAGATTAAGTTTGATGGAATTACAGTTGCAATTGAAAGCTCAATCAATGCAAGTTATCAGCATGCTTTAGGGGAGTGTGACCTAGGTTTTGCCAGTGAAGGGCAATTGAGTGCTAAGTATCAATTAAATCAACAGCATTTATACGCGGATTTATCAGCTTTACAAAATCAACTGAGCGCAAAGCGAGACTGCTTAAACAGCATCGCAGACCAACAGCATCAATCATTTATTGAAGCGCAGTTACCGCTTACTTGGCAGTTACACATTGAAAAACCAGTGAGTATAGAAGATAAAAATCTTTCAGCCCCAATCATAAAGCTGCAAGCTATAGAAGGGCAAAGTGAGGTGACAGTCAGTAATACATCCCTTTCTTTGCTGGATCCGCTCACATCACTGAATAGCCAAGTTAGCATTGATTTTAATAGTAAAGATATAGATGAGCTTAAGCTCAACGCGCATTTGCATGAAAGTAGCGTTAGCGCTGATTTTCAACTGTCGGTGGATTCACTACCTGCATTTTTAGATTTTCAGTCTGATGGCGCTTTGACTGAGGGTTTTGGGGTTGAAGGTATTGGGGCTAAAGGAAAGCTAAATATTGAAGGGTTATTTACTAGCCCTACAGCTAAACTGAATACCAATATTAGTGTTAAAAATGCCCTAATATCGGGGGCTCAGATAGCTGATTTTAGCAGCGCAATTAACACTGAGTATAATGCCCAGCAGCACCTAGTTGTTAACGCTAATAGCAAGGTTAAATCATTAACTTATGATGATATTAACGCAGCAAAAATTAGCAATGAGCTTACTCTTAGTACAGATCTCAGTGTGGGGGAATTATTTGCTGATATTGATGCCAAAACCACAGCCGCTAAATTATCAACAGCAGATCTTAGCTTAAATAAGTTGTCTGTTGTGTCAAAAGCTCTTCAAAGCCGCGCCTTGCAGGCAACACATCATGTATTTGCCGATGGCTTTGAAGCGCTTGTTAGCCATCATATGTCAGAGGTTGCCCATCCATTTGAATTGGTGATACCAGAGCAGGCCGTATCCAAGCTAAACCCAATAATTGCTCAGTTTGAGCCGCTAGTTACCGTCACCGACGGAGTCGTTTCGGGCAATATAAAAGGGGATGTAAATCTTCAGCAAGCACAAGGGCACGTGCAAATAAGTAAATTCAGTGCGCTTTATAATGATTATCTAGCGAATGATTTTGCAGTGAATTTGAACGGCACGTTTAATTCAGGGCAGCTTAATATTGCAGCGACTAAATTTACACTCAATGAACTGCGCGCAGGTGTCGTGGTCAAAAATATACAAGGTCAGTTGCAGGTAACAGCTAATCAGCCTTGCGCAGCTAATCTAACTGGTCAGGTTATGGGCGGGGCATTTGTGGTTAATAAGTATTGCCCACTCAATGATAACCAAACCGCGACTGTTAAATTTGAAAATATTGATGCCAGTAAGTTGGTCACCCTTGATGCTGAATCAGGGATTAGCTTAAGTGGGCGCTTAGCAGGCACTTTACCCGTTGTAATAAGTCAACAGGGTATCGAGGTAAAGCAAGGGCAGTTAGTTAATCAGGGGGATGGCAAATTACTGATCACCAATAATGCGGGTTTTGAAGCTGTAAAAGCGCAGCAACAAGAGCTGAGTACCACGCTGAGTTTGCTTGAGAATTTAGATATTAAAAAGTTACGTAGCAGTGTTAACCTTAAACCGGATGGCTGGTTACATTTAGGTGTTAATTTAGAGGGTTATAATGAAGCGCAGCAGCAAGCAGTGAACTTTAATTATAATCATGAAGAGAATGTATTTACTTTACTTAGAGCGCTGCGTTTAAGTGATGAAATTACTCAAAGAGTTGAGAAAGAGTATGCAAAAAAAGGAAGCAATGATGGCTAAGTGGTTAGTAATGCTCACGGCGGTAGGCATGCTGAGTGCCTGTACCCACCGTGTTGAAGTGGCAGCAAAAGAGCCGATTACAATTAACTTAAATGTAAAAGTTGACCATGAGATCCGCGTAAAAGTGGATAAAGAACTAGATACCTTATTCAGTGATGACAGCGAATTATTCTAAGGAGCACACATGCGTAAATTACAACTTAAAAAACTAAATGTGATCACCTTGATCAGTGCTGTTTGTTTATCTTTCTCTGCTTGGGCTATCAGCCTTGATGATGCAAAAAGCCAAGGCTTAGTAGGTGAAGACAGCTCAGGCTATTTAGGTTTAGTGGTTAATAACAGCGAAGCAAAAGCGGTCGTTGATGAAATTAATGCAAAGCGTAAAGAGCAATATTTAAAACTTGCGAAAAAGAACAATCTTTCGTTAGCGCAAGTTGAAGCCCTTGCAGCTGCTAAAACTATCGAGAAAACGAAGCCGGGTCACTACATTGAAGTGAACGGTGAGTGGGTAAAAAAATAACTCACTAAATTTAATAGCTATAAAAACAAAAAGCCAGCATTACTGGCTTTTTATCTATAGAACGCTGGTAGGTGTTAGCGCTTATCGATGCAGTTTTGCAGTAGCTGCTGCCAAAAATCGATGCCTTTGCGTCTTGCAAGTTTAATGTTGTGCTCTGGGATAGATTCGGGCTCATCGTAGCTGTCTAACGCTTCGCTCATGCTGGCTTCACGGATTAAATGCAGTGTTGGGTAAGGTGCACGATTCGTATAGTTTGCAGCATCGCTGTCATCGCTATCAGCAAATACATAGTCAGGGTGAAAGTTGGCTATTTGATACTTACCTTCATAGCCTTGTGCAGCTAAAAGCGCATTGGCTAAATCGACTAAATCTAAGAACTCTTCAAAATCTTTAAAGCCTTGCTCAAACATCAACAAAGTGGTTTCGCGCTCTGCTTGTTGGTCTAACGCGCTACATTGCTCAAGCATATCCATTACTGCATCATCAAGCGTAATAGACTGACTGATTTGATAATGAATGCAATTGCTTTCTACTTCTTTACGGGCAAACGGGCAGAAATTGTATTTTACGATTACGCTTGATACCCATTCGCGCGTTTGTATTTCTGGGCGATTCATCGCTTGCTTTGAAGTCACATTATTTCTCTTTTCTATCTTACTTTTCTATCTTACTTTTCTATCTTACTTTTCTAAGTAATGCTGAATTAATTTAACCGTTTTACTAATGGCGCCTTGATTGTTAGCAACGCATTTCGCAGCTTGTTGACCGAGCTTAATCGTCTCTTGTACATCAGTGCTCAAAGCGATAAGTGTGTCAGCAAGGTGATTTTCATCGGTAACGGTTTTTGCTCCTTGAGCACTAATCAGCTCAGGATAAATATGGTCAAAGTTATAGGTATGAGGACCTGCTAATACGCCAACAGAAAACGCTGCTGACTCTAACGGATTATGGCCGCCTCGCTCGATTAAACTACCACCAACATAGCTGATGTTTGCCACACCATATAAGCATTGTAACTCACCTAACGTATCAGCTAACACAACTTGTTGCTTGTTATAGTTATCTTCACTGCGACGACTAAAGCTCAAATTTGAGCTTTTTAAAACTTCAGCGACTTTATCAAATTGCTCTGGGTGACGTGGTGCAATAATCAAAAGTGCGTGGGGTAACGCTTTTAACAGCTTCTTATGAGCAGTTAAAATAAGCTCATGTTCAACAGGGTGAGTAGAGCCTGCAACCCAGATAAATCGCTCGTTGTTATATTGGTTTTTAAGTGCTGCAACTTTATTTAATTGCTCATCTGTAGGCATGATATCAAATTTAATTGAGCCAAATACGCGTGCCTTTTCAGGCTTTAAACCAAGTTCAATAAAGCGTTTTGCATCATCTTGATTATGACTGGCCAGATCGCTAATAGAGTGCATGATCACTTTAGTTAAAGGCATTACCTTTTGGTAGCCTTGCTGTGATTTAGCTGAAAGCCGGGCATTTAAAACAAGTACTTTTGTGCCGTTATTGTTGCTTTGTGCCATCAGGTTTGGCCAAAGCTCAGTTTCTAAAATACACAGTACATTTGGCTGGACTCGTTTTAAAAATCGCTTCGTAGCGAAGAAAAAATCAATCGGTAAATAACTACAGCTAACCGCATCTTTAAAGTTATTTTTTATTTGTTCGCGACCCGTTGGGGTATTGCAGGTTACTAAAATAGTAAGTGCAGGGTTTTCTGATTGAACGGCCTTGATAAGCGGCGTTGCTGCTAACACTTCCCCTACAGAGGCACAATGAAAAACAACATCGTGATGAGATAAGTTCGAAAAGCCAAAGCGCTCAGCAAAATGCTCACGGTAACCCTTATTCTTTTTGCCGCGTAAAACATACAGGTAAAAAACAACCAGTGGGCTTAGTAGGTATAAAAGTAAAGAGTATAAAATGCGCGCCATTGCTTAGCCTATATAGGTAAAACGTTATGATAGCGTGGAACCTTTGGGATCTAAATATAAAATGTTAAAAAGGGTTATTAAAGAAAGTTTTAAAGTGTTTACTGTTAGCTAATTTGGTAATATTTCGGTTACTTAATAAATCAACGAAGCAGTTATGAAATTTAAAATGATAAAAGCCTCGGTAATTGGTGCTTTTCTAAGTTGTTCAATGCCTTTATTTGCAGCACCAACCGCTTATTTACCTCTGGGTATGGATGCACAGCTTGATCATCAATTAGATACTTTGTTTGCCTTAACCACAGGCGCGCCTATGGTTAAACCTTATCGTTTATCGGAAGTAGAAAGTGCGCTTCTTGAGCTTGAAAAAAAAGAGCCAGGACTAGTCGCAGCTATCCGTTATAAAATAAAGCCTTATCAAAGTGATGATGCAGTAACACGTGCTGGTGTTAAATTACAAGTTGATACAGACAACAGTAAAAAAATAGCAAATCAACGCGGACTTAGCTCTGATGAATGGGGACAAGGCTTTTTTGAAGGTATTTGGCGTGCCAATGATTACACGCTAGTACAGGTTGGAGTTGATTACCGAGCCAAGGCAAATAAGTTTGTAAATTACAATTCGTTTATTAGTTTTGCTGGTGAAGATTTACAGTTAAACCTTGGGTATAAAGAACATTGGTTCTCGCCGTTTAAGCATTCTGCACAAATCATTTCAACCAACGCAAAAACAGCCCCGTCAATTTCGATCGGTATGGTAAAGCCTGCTCATAATTGGTGGAATTTTGATTTTGAGTTGTATTATTCAGAGTTAGAACATGTTGAGAATGGTATTTTATATCAAGGTGAACTTCATAGTGGTACGCCTAAACTTGCGGGTACTCACTTCAGTATTGAACCTATTAGTGGTTGGAAAATTGGCCTTAACCGAATGATGCAGTTTGGCGGTGGGCCTCGTAAAGTAGATGCTGGAGATGTATTTGACGCTTTTTTTGATCCTGCCGGAAATGATAATGTTGCATTAGTAGGTAGCTCTGATGCGGAGCTGGGCGATCAGTTCGCTTCAATTACAAATGTAATTAACTTTAATTGGGGATTGCCAACAGAGCTTTATTTTGAATACGGTGGTGAAGATACTAAAGAGCACAAAAACTATCAGTTTGGTAATGTCGCTTATAGTTTAGGGGCTTTTTTCCCAAAATTAACAGACTCAATAAGTTTTAGATTTGAACATACCAATATGCACAGCTTTTGGTATAAAAATTATATTTATCCTACTAAGGGTAATACGGTAGATGGATTTGTTGTTGGACATTTTGCTGCAGATCAGCGTTACTTTGGTGACGGCGTACCGTCTGAAGTAAATGTTTTAGAAGTGACTTATTCTGAATCTTTTCAGTCTCTATGGCGTGCTAAAGTTTCAACCATTTCGAATAAAAGTAACTACGAGTATGATATAGGTGGATTTAGTCGAGAATATGATGATGCAATTGAACTTCAACTAAGTAACACGCGTCAATTAAACGAGCATACATTAGAGACAACTCTTACCTATGGTGAAGATGTTTTTGGCGATAACTATACTTGGTTATCTGTAGCCTATTTTTGGTAAGCAAAGCCGTTAATACTTTTTAAGGAATATTTATGTCAAATCTTGATTCTGTAGCGGCAAGCTACCTAGAAAGTTTAAATCGTCATCAAATGTTGTTTGAGACGATGGAAACCTACCACCCTGAAGTAATGCAACTACTAGAAGCCTGTCACAGTGCTTTGCAAGCAGGTGGTAAAGTAATTTGGTTTGGTAATGGCGGTAGTGCGGCTGATGCGCAGCATTTAGCTGCTGAGTTTGTTGTGCGTTATAAATTGGAGCGTGGTCCACTTGCTTCTATCGCATTAACAACAGACACCTCAATTTTAACCGCTCATAGTAACGACTATCACTTTGATACTGTATTTGAGCGCCAAGTGCAGGCGTTATGTAAGCCTGAAGATTTGGTGATTGGCTTAACCACATCTGGCACTAGCCCTAACATCAATCTTGCACTGGCAGCGGCAAATGAAATCGGCGCCTTTACTGTGGCATTAACAGGTCGAGATGGTGGTAAGGTAAAAGATATCGCTAAGCTACCTATTATTATTAAAAATGATGAAACCGCGCGTATCCAAGAGGCGCACATGTTTATCGGGCATTGGTTATGCGAAGCCATCGATATGGTTGTAGCGGAGCAAAAGTAATGGATTTAGCGTTACTAAAAAACCTTTCAAAGGCGCGTATTTTAGTCGTTGGTGATGTCATGCTAGATAGATACTGGCATGGCGACTCAGGTCGTATTTCGCCTGAAGCCCCTGTACCTGTTGTAAAAGTCAGTAAGTTTGAAGACAAAGCCGGTGGTGCAGCAAACGTTGCAAAAAATATTGCCCGTTTAGATGGTAAAGTGGGCCTACTAGGCTTAGTTGGTGAAGATGAAAGTGGGCAAATCCTCGAAACAATTTTAAGTTCAGAGAAAATTGATTCGCAATTAGTGAGTGTTTGCGATTTACCGACTATTTCTAAAATGCGAGTAATCAGCCGCCATCAACAAGTTGTGCGTCTTGATCTTGAAGAGACCTTTACTGAGCAACACAGTCAACTGTTATTAAACCGTTTAGAGCTGGTTTTAAATGACTACGATTTTGTGTTGTTTTCTGACTATAACAAAGGCTCACTGAGCTTAATTCAACAAATGGTTCAGGTTGCAAAGAAAGCAGGTAAAACGGTTCTTATTGATCCTAAATCATCTGATTTAAGCTTGTATCGTGGTGCAGATTACATTACGCCTAACTTAAACGAATTTAAGCTTGCTGGTGGTTTGACGGACTCTGAGCAAAACTTGACTGACAGCGCTCGTAAGTTAATTAGTGAAGCGGGCATTGCTGCTATGTTGTTAACTCGCTCAGAGCAGGGGATGTCGTTAATCAGCCAAGCAGAAAAACATGATTTTGCAGCCCAGCAGCTTGAAGTCAGCGATGTAACCGGCGCTGGCGATACTGTAATCGCGACGCTTGCAGTGATGCTTGGTGCGGGTATGGCTGCAAAAGATGCGGTTGAAATTGCCAACCTCGCTGCTGGTATTGCGGTGAGTAAACTGGGTGCCGCAACCGTGTCCCCAGAAGAGTTGAGCCGAAAGCTTGGTCAATATTTACAGCAAACCGGCGAGCATTATCAAACGCCGTTTGAAGATGTGCTTCAGCACATTGAGTTTGCTAAGCAAAATGGTGAAAAAATAGTTTTCACTAATGGCTGCTTTGATATCCTTCACGCAGGTCATGTGCGCTACCTTGCTCAGGCTAAAGCGCGAGGCGATAGACTTGTTGTTGGCTTAAATAATGACGAATCAATCTCTCGTTTAAAAGGCCCAGAAAGACCAATTAATCCACTGGATGAACGTGCCATGGTGTTAAGTGCGCTAGCGTCAGTTGATTGGGTTATTCCATTTGGCAGCATTGAAGAAAATGACACACCAGCTAAGCTGATTGAGCAAATTAGCCCTGATGTACTGGTTAAAGGCGGTGATTACACCGTTGACCAAATTGCCGGTGCCGATCATGTATTACGCCATGGCGGCAAAGTCGAAGTACTTGAGTTTCTTAATGGATGCTCAACATCAAACGTAATTAGCAAAATTAAGTCTTAAGCAATGCTTGGTAGTCACACACCAGTGACTGCCAATCTCTTTGTTGCCAATGCATCACTTCATTACGGCCTTGCTCTTTTGCAAACGAACGGGCAAGGCGCTTAATGTTCTCTGTTTGCCAGCTAGCATGTGGCTGTTTGATTTCACCGCGGTCAAAGTCAATGATAAATACCTTACCTGTATCATCGAACAAGATGTTATTAATGTTTAAATCTGCGTGATAGACGCCATGATTGTGAAACTCGCTGAGAGTGACAGCTATCGCTTTTAGCTCAGACTGGCTAAGTGGACGCGTGATTAAAATATCTAACACGCTTTTGGCGCCTGTTACTGCTTCGGTGATGATATCGCCGCGATAGATTAAGCCATGGGTAGTAACTTTTGCTGCAATGGGGGTCGGCACATTTAGGCCAAGTTCAAGCAAACGCATCATCAGTGTAAACTCTTTATAGACACGAGTTTGCTTTAAACCAACATATAGGTACTGATCGCTCAGTAACTTACCAATTAAACCACCACGCCAATAGTGACGAAGAACGCCTGTAAGCTGTTGATGTTTAAAAAACCACGCTGTTGCACGACCTTTTTTGGCACCAACGATTTTATCTTGTTGTTGCCAATAATTGGCATCGAACCACTGTTGCGTGAGCTCGTCTTTATAAGCTGGGTGACACAAAAGGGTGGTGCTTTGCAGATGCTGAGTTTCAAACATAACAACTTCAAGATTAAATAAAATTAGCGCTATCTTACCGTATTTTTAGCTTTTCGCATAAGTGCTTGCATTAGCATCAAGTTAATTTAAGATCGCATATTATTTGCTGTAGCTAAGGGCGCACGTGACTCAATCAACCTCCTATTCAGATATTTGTATTTTAAGGCTTTCGGCTATTGGTGATGTATGTCATGCCGTATCAGCAGTGCAAGCAATTCAAAAGGCACATCCGAAGGCAAAAATTACCTGGGTGATTGGTAAAGTTGAGGCCATGTTACTGGCTGATTTACCTGGCGTTGAGTTTGTTGTGTTCGATAAAAAGCAGGGCAAACAGGCTTATCAGCAACTAAAAGATACGTTCAAGGGGCGTAAATTTGATGTGTTATTACATATGCAAGTCGCACTCAGAGCTAATCTAGCAGCCCGTTGTATTCCTGCAAAAGTCAAAGTGGGGTTTGATTGGGCGCGCTCAAAAGAGTTACATAGCTTGTTTATTAATAAGCGTATTGCCACGCAATCAGAGGCGCATGTATTAGAAGGTTTTAAAGGTTTTGCTCAAGCAATAGGGACCCCTGATTACAAACCTCAATGGCAAATGCCAATAACTGAACAGCACCAACAAGCAGCCGATGCGCTATTAGGCAATGAGCGTTTAGCCGGGCGTATTTTTGTTATCTCGCCTGCGGCAAGTAAAAAAGAGCGTAATTGGTTACCTGAGCGTTATGCTGCACTTGCTGAACATGCTCATCAACAAGGCTTTTCGGTGGTTATTACTGGTGGCCCAACCCCTTTAGAAATTGAACTTGCCGAGCAAATTATCGCGCAGAGTTCGGCACCTGTGCTTAACTTAGTAGGGAAAACTCAGCTAAAAGAGTTGTTATGTGTTTTGAAACGTGCGGCGTTAGTGTTAGCTCCTGATACTGGGCCTGCACATATGGCGGTAACGGTAGGAACGCCTGTTATTGGTTTGTATGCCCACTCAAACCCAAAACGCACAGGGCCTTATTTGTACCAAGATTATGTTGTTGAGGTTTATCACCAAAACTTACGAGAGCAAACAGGCAAAACGGCGCAAGAGCTACCCTGGGGAACACGCGTTAAAGGGGCTGATTTAATGGCGCAAATAAGTGTTGAAAAGGTGGTTTCGATGTTTGACCACGTGGTAGATAAAGAGCAATTGTAATGAGCAAAGTTTTATTTTTAGACCGCGATGGTGTGGTCAATATTGATCATGGCTATGTATACAAACCAGAAGAGTTTGAATTTGTACCCGGTGTATTCGAGGCATGCAAAGCTTTTGCTGATGCTGGTTATAAAATTGTGGTGGTAACTAACCAGTCGGGTATTGGCCGTGGTTATTATTCAGAACAAGATTTTTCCAACCTCACAGAGTGGATGAAGGGCGAGTTTTTAAGTAACGGCGTTACTATTCTTGATGTCTATTTTTGTCCGCATCATCCAAGCAAAGCAGAACCTGCCTATTTGCAAGAGTGTAATTGTCGCAAGCCTGCCCCAGGTATGCTTTTACAAGCCATTGATGAGCATCAAATAGATCCATCTCAAAGTATTATGGTTGGTGATAAGCTTGGCGACCTTATTGCCGCTGAGAGAGCCAATATCGCTACCCGCGTTTTAGTTCGTTCAGGGCAAAGTTATGCCGAGTCAACAGAACAACATGCCGATGTAGTCTGTGAGTCTTTAGCTGAGTTACCTGCTTTAATTTTACAGTCTTAGCAGGTAAGACCAGTTTTATTTCGCAAGCCTTAAGGTCTGCGACGAACTGCAAACAGTGCAATTGTTCGTCTAAGCTTTTACAATAGGCGCAAAATTTAATGTCATGCTAATCATTTCTGGTTAGATACAAGAATATGTGGAGATTACAGATGAGAGCATCTGCGTTTTTTAATCAGTTGCAGCAGCAAATTGATGAAGTGAAAGCTGAAGGCTTATACAAAAGCGAGCGTGTTATCACGTCACAGCAACAGGCTCAAATTGAAGTTGCCTCTGGTGATAAGGTCATTAACTTTTGTGCTAATAACTACCTTGGCTTAGCAAATAGCCCAGAGTTAATTAAAGCAGCTCAACAAGGCCTTGACGATCATGGTTTTGGGGTTGCGTCTGTACGCTTTATTTGTGGTACTCAAGATATTCATAAAACTTTAGAGCAAAAGATCTCTGAGTTCTTAGAAACCGAAGACACTATTCTTTACTCATCATGCTTTGATGCCAACGCAGGTTTATTCGAAACAATCTTAGGCCCAGATGATGCAATCATCTCTGACGCGCTAAACCATGCTTCGATCATTGACGGTGTGCGTCTTTGTAAAGCAAAGCGTTTCCGCTATGCAAATAACGACATGAGCGACCTTGAAAAGCAACTTATTGCTGCTGATGAAGCGGGTGCTAAAACTAAGTTAATCGCCACTGACGGTGTTTTCTCAATGGACGGCGTAATTTGTAATCTAGAAGCGGTTTGTGACCTAGCTGATAAATATGATGCATTAGTGATGGTTGATGACTCTCACGCGGTTGGTTTTGTTGGTGAAAATGGTAAAGGTACGCCGGAGTACTGCGGTGTACTTGATCGTGTTGATATCATCACAGGTACCCTTGGTAAAGCACTTGGTGGTGCATCAGGCGGTTACACATCAGGTAAAAAAGAAATTGTTGAGTGGTTACGTCAGCGCTCTCGTCCTTACCTTTTCTCAAACTCACTAGCACCATCAATTGTTACTGCATCAATTAAAGTACTTGAGATGCTAAGCAATGGCGGCGAGTTACGCGCTAAACTTTGGGATAACGCAAAGTATTTCCGTGAACAAATGGAAGCTGCAGGATTTACCTGTGCAGGTAAAGACCACGCTATTATCCCTGTCATGTTAGGCGATGCTAAAGTTGCCTCAGCCATGGCTGACAAATTACTTGCCGAAGGTATTTACGTTACAGGTTTCTCATTCCCTGTAGTACCTAAAGGCCAAGCACGTATCCGTACGCAAATTTCTGCGGCGCATACAAAAGAGCAATTAGATACCGCTATTGCTGCCTTTACCCGTATTGGTAAAGAAATGGGTGTTATCTAATTTTATTTCCTAAACCGAAGCTTTTGCTTCGGTTTTGTTTAATTGAGTATAAATCATGAAAGCATTATCTAAATTAAAAGCAGAACCAGGGATCTGGATGACTGATGCGCCAAAACCTGAAGTTGGCCATAACGATCTGCTTATTAAAATCCGCAAAACAGCAATTTGTGGTACAGATGTCCATATTTATAAATGGGATGAGTGGGCACAAAATACAATTCCTACGCCAATGGTTGTTGGCCACGAATATGTAGGTGAAGTGGTTGATATGGGTCAGGAAGTACGTGGTTTCCAAGTGGGTGACCGTGTTTCTGGCGAAGGCCATATTACCTGTGGTCATTGTCGTAACTGTCGCGCTGGTCGTGTGCATTTATGTCGTAATACAACAGGTGTTGGTGTAAACCGTGAAGGTGCATTTGCTGAATACCTTGTGATCCCAGCTTTCAACGCATTTAAAATTCCAGATAACATTCCTGATGAACTAGCATCAATCTTTGACCCATTCGGTAATGCAGTACACACAGCATTGTCGTTTGACTTAGTCGGTGAAGATGTATTAATCACAGGTGCTGGTCCAATTGGTATTATGGCAGCCGCTGTTGCCAAACACGTGGGTGCACGTCATGTGGTTATCACCGATGTGAACGAATACCGTCTAGATTTAGCGCGTAAAATGGGCGCGACTCGTGCCGTCAACGTAGCGAATGAAAAGCTTGAAGATGTTATGAAAGAGCTTGGCATGACAGAAGGCTTTGATATCGGTCTTGAAATGTCAGGTGTGCCGGTTGCATTCAACAGCATGTTAAACAACATGAATCACGGTGGTAAAATTGCCATGTTAGGTATTCCACCTTCAGATATGGCAGTTGATTGGAACCAAGTTATTTTCAAAGGTTTAATAATTAAAGGGATTTACGGCCGTGAAATGTTTGAAACCTGGTACAAGATGGCGAGTCTAATTCAGTCAGGTCTTGATCTGAAACCAATTATCACTCACCAGTTCTCTGTGGATGACTTCCAGGCAGGCTTTGATACAATGATTTCAGGCCAATCAGGTAAAGTAATCCTCAACTGGGATTAATACTGAGTTATTTGATAGGGCGGCTTTGGCCGCCTTTTTAGTTTAGAGAGTACTATGTCGTATAAACATATTTCAGTGAGCGAAACGTTTGCGCTGTTAGATAAAGAAGAGGTTGTGATTGCTGATATTCGCGATCCAAACTCATTTCAAACTGGGCATATCCCAGGTGCTGAACATTTATCAAATGCCAATATCAGCGAATTTATGATGCATAAAGAGTTTGACCAGCCAATTATCATTGTTTGTTATCATGGTGTAAGTTCACAAGGTGCTGCTAGCTATTTAGTTGAGCAGGGTTTTGAAGACGT
This sequence comes from Pseudoalteromonas sp. PA2MD11, assembly GCF_017808125.1. Classification (NCBI taxonomy): domain Bacteria; kingdom Pseudomonadati; phylum Pseudomonadota; class Gammaproteobacteria; order Alteromonadales; family Pseudoalteromonadaceae; genus Pseudoalteromonas; species Pseudoalteromonas sp. PA2MD11. The sequence goes on along the minus strand of NZ_JADKNF010000004.1, from coordinate 165,087 downwards.
GTACAGCATGGATGGTGGCTTTACAGCATGGCAGACGCAACTTCCGGAGCATATTGAACGATGATTGAGTTGGGTAGCATAAATAATCCTCGCGCCGCACAAGGCTTTATAGATTACATCAAAAGTAAGGGCTTACATGGTGAGCTACGCTCGCAAGATGGGCAAACTGTGATTATTTGTGTTGCTCCAGAGCACTTTCATCAGGCTCAACCACTTTGGCAGGAGTTTGCGGCTAACCCTCATGACGAAAAATACCAACAAGCTTCATGGCAGGTGGGCAGTACACAATCGCCTCTGTCATATCAAGGCCAATCACTTAATTTAAAAGCCCGTTTTAAGGCATTAAGCTGGCTAAACCGTACAGTTACTCTAGTCTCGATAGCTATATTTGTGGCCTTCTTATTGGGTGGTTTTGAAACTATTTATAGTATGTTGCAGTTCAACCCTGCACAGCCTCTAACTTGGTTTACACCTGCCATTGTGCACTTTAGCGCTGTTCATCTTATTTTTAATCTGATCTGGTGGATGACGCTGGGTAACGATATAGAAAAACGCAGCGGTAAATTAACCTTAGTGGGTTTATTTTTAGTGACGGCATTCATTAGTAACTGGGCACAGTTTTTAGTTGTTGGGCCTAACTTTGGTGGTTTAAGCGGCGTTGTGTATGGTTTACTGGGTTTTTGTTGGATCTACAGCGTAATGAGGCCAACAGAGCCGCCACTAGTAAGTAATAGCATTGTCGGTTTTATGCTGGTATGGCTTATTCTTGGCTTTGTAGATATGTTGCCTGTGAGTATGGCGAACTGGGCGCATTTAGCGGGGTTATTGGCTGGTATGGCTTATGCTGTGTCAGACAAGCTTCTTTCACGCAAATAATCGCGTAAATAAAATGGCGGCTTATGCCGCCATTTTACAATTAATGATATAAATACTTAGTAAATAACACTTCTCGGACAATCTCTTGTCCTGTTTCTTGTTTTAGTAGTGCTTTTAGCTTTTCGGTACAGCGCTTTCTGATTTCTTCGCGGCCGGTCAGCGATTTAATGTTTTCTTCTGGCTCTTTGGAGAGTATTTCAACAATCGCATCACGCAATAGTGGAGTGTGGTGTTCTACGATTGCGATATCAGATAGATCATTGAGCATGAGATCCACCGTAATACGAACATAGCCAAGCTTTTTATTACCTTGGCCTATGTAGTTAGTGATGATGTCAGGCTCAAAACCAAAGTAGCCAACATTTGATTCAGCGCGTACAGACCAACTTGTTGCAGTAACAAGTAGCATGCTTATCAAGTAAATTGATAACAATGATTTTTTCATAGTTAAGAATATTCCACCCTTTCAATGATTTTTAGTCTATACCCAAATTCACTTAAGATACAGGCTGTTCTGCGTTTTTTAACCCAGCTTGAGATTAAATCATGACTTTTGCCAAACGTGCAGCAGTGATATCATTTGCACGGTTTTTAAAAATAATGAGTCGTTGTGATCACATTCCCAGTTTCATTAGCTGCAAATTGGCAGCCTGCTTCAGCATTTCCAGATTTGACGCAACAACAGCAAAGTTGGCTGCTTGAAGCTGGGTCTTTAACAGCTAAGCTTAAAAGTCACTGTCAGGCCTTTTCAGTTAAAGTTTTAAACGAAGCACCTTTTGACTTAACCCGCGAGCAACAAGCATTACTCAATACCTCTTTAAGTCAGGCATTAAATCGCGAAGTGTTACTACTATGCGATGGTAAACCAATGGTTTATGCGCAAAGCTGGTTGCCGGCAGATGATACATTAAAAAAGCAGCAGTTACTAAGTATGGGAACAAGGCCGCTTGGTGATGTTATTTTTCAAGACCCAAACTTATCGCGCACTGAAATAGAAGTTGCTGAGTTTTCACAGCAGCACGCTATTCAAGCTTTAACAGCTGAAATAGGCTACTCTTCACAAGCATTGTGGGGAAGGCGCAGTGTATTTAGCTTATCTAATGCTCATTTTCTCGTGGCTGAAGTATTCTTACCTGGAGCGTATATTTACCTATGAAGCTAGCTGCACTTAAGGTCGCACATATAGCTTACTATAAGCAATTAATGCGTACCGATAAGCCAATAGGCACTTTATTATTATTGTGGCCTACTTACTGGGCGCTATGGCTTGCCGAGCTTGGCACGCCTAGCTTATTAAATTTTGTGGTATTTAGTTTGGGTGTCTTTGTGATGCGCAGTGCCGGCTGTGTAATTAATGACTTTGCCGATCGTAAAATCGATGGCTCAGTTAAGCGTACAGCTCAGCGACCGCTAGCAGCAGGTTTAGTATCAAGTGGTGAAGCTCTGAGCTTATTTGTACTGCTCATTGTGGTGGCGTTTGGTTTAGTGTTAACACTTGGATGGTCAACGATATTATTATCGTTTGGTGCCTTAGCATTGGCGTTTTGTTATCCATTTATGAAGCGTTACACCCAGCTGCCGCAAGTTGTACTTGGCGCGGCATTCAGTTGGGCTATTCCAATGGCCTACATGGCATCCATAGGGTCAGTACCGTTAGAGGCCTGGCTACTATTTACCGGGAACCTTGTTTGGACTGTGGCTTATGACACCATGTACGCCATGGTTGATAGAGATGATGACTTAAAGATTGGCGTTAAATCGACAGCAATCTTGTTTGCCAGCTATGACAGACATATCATCTTTTTACTCAATGCCTTATTTATTGCGATTCTTGCTTACATAGGTATGAGTCATCACCTTGGCTTGCCATATTGGCTGGGCTTAGCTGCAGCGGTTGGTTTTTTACTTTATCAACAAACGCTTATTCATAAACGAGAGCGAGAGCCTTGCTTCAAAGCATTTTTGAATAATCACTATGTGGGGTTAGTGATTTTTATCGGTTTAGCAGCATCCTTGCCACTGTCCTTTTAATTATCTTGGTGGGTCGATAATACCGCTGATTGAGGCATTTTTTCTGAACCAACCCGCAATAGAGTAGCGTACATCGTTTGCGGGTAATACTTCATGCATAAAGCGTTCGCTTTCAAACATCACCAATAAGCCCGCTTGAGGTTTAATGACTATTTCAATCTCTTTACTCTTTGGTTTGTAGATCACCAATTCACCGCCAGATTCTGGCGTATTTAAGTAACAAACCGTTGTAAAAATGCGATTAGAACGGCCTTTGAAGGCATCATAGTGCTTTTTATAAAAGTCACCTTGTTGATACTTTGCATAATGGCATTCATAGTCAAATAAGCCTAAATAAAAGCCACGGTTTAACTGTGTCTTTATTGCTTCCATGGTCGCCAGGTAAGTAATTTGTGCTTGGCTTGAGCTATCAAACCAAAAGGTTTTATCTTTACGCACAGTTTTATCTATTTGTTGGTCGTTTAATCGGCCAATACCTGCGGTATTAAAATGCGGATTAATGCGATAGCAATCGGCAATTAAATCAGCAATTAAGCTTTCATTAATCGCGTTTTCAACAACAGCATAACCAGTACGTTCAATAGCATCTAAGTATGTGTCGGTAATAAGCGGTGCGGTCATTCATGTACACAATCAAAAAAAGGTGCGTAAGTGTATATGAAAAATTGTGTGATGCACGCTTTTTATGCAGTAAAAATGAAGAAATAAAAAAAGATTGGCTAGCCTGATTAATTACAGGCTAGCAGTAGATTAAATAGCTTCTAACCTTGGCTTGAAAGGGCCGTTTTTTCAATGAGATCGAGTAAGTGGCTAACGTGAGAATTCTCATTGATTTGTTGGTTTGTTTGGATTATTAGCTGGTCGTGTGCGATACCTTTATTAGTTTTTAATAATAGTAACTCCGGATCAGATGACACACTATTAGCATGCTCAATGCTGGCAATCGCGATATGGTTTGATTTTTTCAGACCATCCATAACTTGTTCAATACTGCCTACTTTGATGCTTGATGTTTTATCAAAAGAATCAATTGCATCGTTTAGCATAGATTGCACTTGTTTTGACTGTGAAAAACAGCTGTACATAGGGTAGTCAGCTAAGTCGCGTTTACTAATGTCACTTTTATTTGCAAGCGGGTGGTTTTTAGCCACGAAAATGATTAGTTGATCAGGTAAATGTATATCGCTGCCAATGCTGTTCATCGCTTGCGAACATACACTGATATCAATTTCACCTAATTGCAGTTTACGTACTAGCTCACTTTGCTCTTGCAACTGCATCTCGATTTTCACATGAGGGTACTGCGCTAAAAACTGACCGCAAGAAACAGGCACAACCGTGCTCGCTTTGTTGGTGTAGCCAATAATCAGTTTTTCACTTGCGCAGCCGTTTAATGATTCAAATAAATGCTTCTTGGTTTCTTCAAGATTGTCGAGAGTTTGTTTTGCATACTCTAGGAAAAGCTCACCTTCTTTGGTTAACTTTACTGAGCGAGTAGAGCGAGTAACTAGCTCATAACCAATTTCATCTTCAAGTGTTTGAATGCTTCTAGTTAATGCAGAAGTGCTTATTTGAGTTTTCTCTGCAGCTTGGCGGAAATGCCTTAGCACGCCTAATGCTACGAATTGTTCAAGTTGTTCAAATCTCACTTTAATAGTCCCTTGTTATAAGTAAGCCCTACATCCAGGCGGTACAATTTTACATCACGAGAGGCATAGTAAAGTATTGTACCCGTATTGGGAAGTACTTGTTTTACAGAAAAGTTACATCAATCAGGATAACGTTCCTTAATTTCTAAGAAAAGCGCTAAATTTTCAAGTAGCTGATCGACTAAAATTGGATCAAAATGTTTCCCACGTTGCTCTTTTATCAATGAGAGAGCATCATCGAGTGGCCATGCTTTTTTGTAGCATCGGTCACTGCAAAGTGCGTCAAATACATCTGCAATTGCAGTAATTCGACCAACAATATCGATATTATCACCAATTAGTCCTTGCGGATAACCAGTTCCATCCCATTTTTCATGGTGTTGGTAGGAAATTAAGGCCCCACAATTTAATATTTCGTTTGTTGAGTTTTTTAGTATTTCATAGCCAGTTTCGGCATGAGTTTTCATTATTTCCCATTCTTCATCAGTGAGTTTACCAGGCTTATTTAGAATCTTGTCTGGAATACTAATTTTACCAATATCATGTAATGGTGAAGCCAGTTTAATGATTTCACAGCGGAACGAATCCAAGCCATATAATTTTGCGAGTAACTCACTGTACAAAGCGACACGTTTAACATGTGAGCCAGTTTCCTTTGAGCGCTTTTCGACTGCTTCACCAAGAATATACGACAACTCTTTTTGTGACTCTTTGACCATTTCTCTAAGCTTTAAGTTGTCATAAGCAAGTGCGATATTATTGGCGTAAAATTCTAGCAGTTGATAGTCTGTATTTTGCAGCTTTGAACCTTTATTGACATACAACATAGTTTCAAGGCCTGCTTTTGTTGGAAAGTAGCCAATGTAATCTGTGCTGTTTTTTAAAGACGATTTTCTTTCATGCGCATCAATAAATAAGTTTTTTACATCCTCAGGAATTTTATTTTTACATGGAGTTGGCTCAACACCTGAAGCGGCAAGTAATTGAAAGTCATTAGCTGGCGATGATTGCAGGTTAACCGCAGCGGCACAATATATTTCTCTGTCACTTATCCCCATTACGTTAGTAACATGGTTTAAAATTGTGGAGGCAAACTCTTGTACACTATCACATTTTAGGAAATTGGCTGAGGCATTGATAATTTGTTCGAGGCCATGTTTATGATGATCAATAATCTGAATATCACGATGTGAACGTAGCGCTGAATAGAGCAAAGTTTTCATTTTTATCGCGGTGAGCTCAGTTTTATTTTTGTAATCATTGATATCGTAATCACGAATGATGGCTTCTTCAGGGGCTTCCCCAGGCTGACCTGTACGCAGTATTAAACGTATATCATGGTTTTCTATTTCATCGCGGATGTATTGAATGAGATCGAGGCCTGCGTGGTTTGTTTCCATTACCACATCAACAAGTGCCACTGAAAATGGAGTACCTTTACCTAAAAGCTCTCTCGCTTCAGCAGCAGAATAGGCATGATAAAAGCGAAGCGCTTTATTTTCAAAAGTGAACCCAGCTAATACTAGTTTCGTAACTTGATGAATATCTTCTTCATCATCAACAACAAGAATATGCCAGTATTCAGCCTCTTCCGTACCTACATTATTTTCTTCTAAGGATTCTTCAGAAAATAAAAAATCATCCACAAAAGCACCACTTATTGTTGTATCTCATACAATAAGTATAGAGGGTGAATTTTACTCTGCCTTATCTGAAAGAGGTTTTTTTTCGATATTTTTCAATTCAATCTCGATTGCATCGCAAGAAATGTGGATCTCATACAAAGAGGTGAGAAGCGACAAGGCTAAGCACGCGAGGCTGATGCCAAATAAAATGATTCCAGTAGTATTAAATTCTATAAATAATGCAAACATTGATAAGGTACACATTAAAAAAGAGGCAACACCATAAACTTGCATTACGCGAATTAATTTAATGCGTTTTCTTAAATTGGTAATCTGTGCAACAACTAATGGGCGGATACTTTCTCCTTCACGTGCATTGAGCTCTCGAATAAGCTGAGCAAGCACCAAAAAACGGTTGGTGTAAGCAAGTAACAGTAAAGAAATTGCTGGGAATAACAATCCCGGTGTTGTTAAAGTCATGTGGCTACCTTGAAATAAGCATTGCAGCGAAGTTAGTTGCTAGCGTAGTTTAGGATTTAAAGATAGAAAAGTAAAAGGGAAGTGATTTGCAAAACAGTAATTTAAATCAACCTGCGAAGCAGGACCCATTCACTTGGGTAAAAGTGTTTCAGGCTGAAAATGGCTTAGAGGCAAACATTATTAAAGGGCTTCTAAAAAGTAAAGGGATCGAATCGCAACTGCAAGGTGAGCTTTTGCAAGGGGCGCTTGGGGAGATCCCATTTGAACAAACAGGGGTCGATATACTTGTTTACGCATTAAAAGAGCGCCAGGCGCAAGAAATATTGCTAAACTACCGGCAATTAAAACAATCGGCTCCTGACTGGGTATGCCCAAAATGTCATGAGCTTAACGGAGCAACATTTGAAATATGTTGGTCTTGTGGGACTGTAAAGAATGACGAAAGCGAATAATTTTCAACGTATTAGAGAATTAAACTATTTGCAAAAAGCGGTATTAGGTGGCGCATTACTTGAGCGTATGTTGCCTAATTATAGCTTATTTAGTGAAGCAACAGGGTTCGGTGATGCCGCGGTTTTTCGTAGCGCATTGAGTGTTTGCTGGGAAAAAATCTTACTGCCAAAAAGTAAAATCAGCCTTGAAAAGCAAATTGAAAAAATTGAACCAAACGTGCCAGAGCTTACTGACTTTGACATGTTTGGCACCTATCCCGCAATCGATACAGCGACAGCTTTGCTTGGCATGCTGCACGGTTTGATAGCCAAAGATGAACAAGAGTTTTTAAATATTAGTAAAATTTCACAGGCTTCAGTGGCTCGTTTCATTGAATATCAACTAACAGTGGATGGTGAAATTGCTGATAACAAAGCTGTTCGTGAACACCCTTTAATGCAGTATGAAATTGATGTGCTTGCAGAGCTTATTGATTTTGTAGAGCAAATGGGCCGAATTACCTCAGAGAACGTAAAAGAGCTTAAGCAACTTGCGGTATCTGACGGTCAAACCAATATTGGTATTGCAATTTAATATTCAGTAATGCGTATTTTCACTGTAAAATACGCATTTGTTTTTTCTTGGCGGAGTAATTGATGCGAATTTTAGGTATTGAATCATCATGTGATGAAACGGGTATTGCCATTTATGATGATGAACAAGGCTTATTAGCACATCAACTGTATAGCCAAGTAAAAGTACATGCTGATTATGGCGGTGTGGTACCTGAGCTTGCGTCACGCGATCACGTACGTAAAACCTTACCTTTGATTGATGCTGCCTTTGCACAAGCGGGTTGTGGTCCTGAAGACTTAGATGGCATTGCATACACCGCAGGCCCTGGACTTGTTGGTGCACTTTTGGTGGGAACCTCAATTGGTCGCTCACTGGCTTATGGTTGGAATATTCCAGCGGTTGCTGTACATCATATGGAAGGTCACCTACTTGCGCCAATGCTTGAAGAGGACAAACCGGAATTTCCGTTTATCGCACTACTGGTGTCTGGCGGCCATACTATGATGGTAAAAGTATCTGGCATTGGTGAATACGAAGTGCTGGGAGAGTCAGTTGATGACGCGGCTGGTGAAGCATTCGATAAAACCGCGAAGTTATTAGGTCTTGATTACCCTGGTGGCCCGCGTTTAGCAAAACTTGCGGAGCAGGGTACGCCTAAGCGTTTTGTATTTCCACGTCCGATGACTGATAAACCCGGCTTAGATTTTAGTTTTAGTGGTTTAAAAACGGCGGCATCGCTTGCTATTCGTGATAGCGATGATGACGAGCAAACCAAAGCTGATATTGCTCATGCATTCCAAACAGCGGTAATTGATACCTTAATCATTAAATGCAAACGTGCATTAAAGCAAACTGGTATCAAACGTTTAGTGATCGCCGGTGGTGTGAGTGCAAACGTGCAATTGCGTGCGCAACTTGAACGAGTAATGCAAGGCATGAAAGGGCGTGTGTATTACCCGCGCACAGAGTTTTGTACAGATAACGGTGCAATGATTGCTTACGCTGGTATGCAGCGCTTAAAAGCAGGGCAGTTTGCTAGCCTTGATATGAAAACTAAGCCGCGCTGGCCTATTGATTCACTCGAAGCGCTTTAATTTACATCACTATTCCTGCTCTGGGGCTTTTTTCTTAGCCCCTACTTTAGGTTCCTCCCCAGCCATCAAGCGAGTAATGTTTGCTCTGTGGCGGAAAATTATCAGTACGGTTAAAAAGGTAACTGGCAGAGTATACAAAGGTTTTATCCACCAAGTATAAATAGGCGCTAATGAAACCGTAACCAGTGCCGCGAGAGATGAGTAACGCGTGATAGCAACAATTAAAAGCCAAGTTGCAATCAACATCCCCCCTAGCGATAAACCAATGGGTAATAACGTGCCAAAAGCGGTCGCGACGGCTTTACCACCTTTAAAGCTAAAAAACAGTGGATACATATGACCCAAACAAGCAGCTACACCAATTAAACCTAACATTAGTGGCTCTATCTTTAAAAAGTAAGCACCCCAAACAGGGATGGTTCCTTTTAAAATATCAAAGACAAGAACTAAAACAGCGGGGACTTTACCACCAAGGCGATAAACATTTGTAGCACCCGGGTTATTCGATCCATGACTGCGTGGGTCTGGTAGTTTAAACAGCCGAGATACAAGGATAGCGGAAGAGACCGAACCTAGTATGTAAGCCAAAACTAACATTAAAACTTCTAACACGCGCTTCCTTATTTTTTAATCTGCACTTTTGGGCTATCATTGGCGGCAAAACCATTTGCCACTCTCGTCGAGTCGGATGTAAGCACCCTATGCAATGCATCTATTCGTTATTGTAGGGGTAATTTTTACATATTAAAACAGTATGAAAGCTTATATAGCGCATTATTAAAATTAATAAGCGTTAAGGCTGAGTATTGTTTTTAATATTTATGTCGCTTGGAGTATCAATGGACAAGGTATATATATCACAACTGCACGTAGACACCATCATTGGCGTGTATGATTTTGAAAAAGAAAGTAAACAAAGCCTGTATTTTGATATCGAAATGTTATGTGATATTTCTGCCGCAGCGGCGACAGATGATATAAATTTGGCTCTTGATTATGCCAAAGTGAGTGAGCGAGTGATTGAGCACACAACGGCAAAACCTGTTGAGTTACTAGAAACTTTAGTTGAGCAATTAGCTGCCATTATTTTAGCTGAGTTTGCGACCAGCCAAGTCACTATTCGCGTGAGTAAACCAGCCGCAGTGCCACAAGCGCAAACTGTTGGAGTTGAGATCACCCGATGTAAGGCAAATTAGAGATGGCGCAAATTTTTATAAGCCTAGGTTCTAATGTCAATAAAGAGCACTATCTTCGACAGGCGCTTATCGCGCTGAAAGCTTACTTTCCTGATTTTATTCATTCATCAGTATACGAAAGTGAAGCGGTGGGGTTTGCAGGTAGTAATTTTTATAATTCAGTGGTTGCAGCAAAAACAGATATGCCATTAGCTAAACTATGTAAACTACTGAAACAAATTGAACTTGATAATGGCCGTACCCGCGAGGATAAAAAATTTAGCCCACGGACATTAGATCTCGATTTATTGTTTTATGATGACATTATCTGTGAAACACCTGCGCAATTACCGCGGGATGAAATAACCAAAAATGCGTTTGTATTACAGCCTCTTGCTGAAATAGCGCCTGATTTTTATCACCCCGTAGCTAAGCTAACTTTGGCTGAGTTATGGAATAATTATAACAACCCCCAACAAAAACTATGGAAGGTGGAGTTTTCTAACCCATGAGTATTATTGAGATAATTGTTTTAGCCCTGATCCAAGGATTGACTGAGTTTTTACCTATTTCGAGCTCAGCGCATTTAATTTTACCCTCACAAGTTTTAGGTTGGCACGATCAAGGCTTAGCATTTGATGTGGCTGTTCACGTTGGAACCTTAGGTGCAGTTGTATTGTACTTTAGAAAAGAAGTGGTCGATATTCTTGGTGCTTGGTTTAAGTCGTTTGGTGCACAAGGTGCAACCGATGATAGTCGTTTAGGCTGGTGGATTATTGTTGCTACTATTCCTGCATTATTAATTGGTTACTTATTCAAAGATTTTGTAGAGAGCTACTCGCGTAATGCATGGGTTATTGCCACCTCAACCATCGTATTTGGTTTGCTACTTTGGTATGCCGATGCTAAAGCAAAGCAAGTTAAAAATATTTACCAAGTAAACTTTTTTAGTGCGCTATTGCTGGGCTTTTCACAAGTGCTTGCTATGGTATTCCCTGGTACATCCCGTTCAGGTATTACTATTACAGTGGGTTTAATGCTGGGCCTAAACAAACAAAGTGCTGCGCGTTTTTCATTTTTAATGTCAATTCCAGTTATTGCTGCAGCAGGTTCATATTATGTGTATCAGTTGGCTACAGCAGGTGAGGCGATTGATTGGCATGCAATTTTACTAGGCGCTGGTTTATCATTTGTGTCGGCTTACGCCTGTATTTTCTTTTTCTTAAAAGTGATTGAGCGCATGGGCATGATGCCATTTGTTATCTATCGCTTACTATTAGGTGTTGGTTTGTTTGCATTCTTAATGTTGTAAACAGGCTTTAAACTTAATTCAAAAACACCTCACGTTGAGGTGTTTTTTTATGTTGGCTATTTGGCAATACTCTAATGCCGTGTAGTAATGGTAAGTAAAGCTTATATTTGGCATTATAGCGCCTTACTTATCTCTTATTCATTTTGCTCAGGACAGTAGATGCATATTCATATTCTTGGAATTTGTGGCACCTTTATGGGTGGTATTGCCGCAATCGCTAAATCGTTAGGTCACACAGTGACAGGCTCTGATCAAAATGTGTACCCGCCGATGAGCACACAATTAGAAGAGCTAGGTATAAAGCTCACTCAAGGATATGACGTTGCCCAACTAGAACCTGCGCCAGATATGGTGGTAATTGGTAATGCTATGAGTCGAGGCAATCCTTGCGTTGAGTACGTACTTGATAAAGGCTTACCTTATACTTCTGGCCCAGAATGGTTAAAGCATAATTTACTGCAAAATTCGTGGGTGTTGGCTGTAGCAGGCACACACGGCAAAACAACCACAGCTAGTATGCTAGCATGGTTACTTGAATACGCTGGAATGACACCGGGCTTTTTGATTGGTGGTATCGTGCAAAACTTTGGTGTGTCTGCTCGTGTTGGCGAAACACCATTTTTTGTTATTGAAGCCGACGAATACGACACGGCGTTTTTCGATAAACGCAGTAAATTTGTACACTACTTACCGCGTACCTTAATTCTGAATAATCTTGAATTTGATCATGCTGATATTTTTGAAGATTTAAACGCGATAAAGAAACAATTTCATCATTTAATGCGTACATTACCTTGTAGTGGCAAAGTAATTTGGCCAAGCCAAGACGAAGCACTACAAGATGTGATTGAACGTGGCCTTTGGAGCGAAAGCGAAACACTGTTAGGTGATTGGGATTACCGCTTACTTAAAGCTGATGGTAGTGAATTTGAAGTGCTACTAGATTCACAAGTTCAAGGTGTTGTCAGCTGGCAAGCCATGGGCGAGCACAATGTCAAAAATGCCATAATGGCCATTGCAGCAGCCAGACACGTAGGCATTGCGGTATCAGTCAGTATTGCAGGCTTAGCTGAGTTTATCTCTCCTAAGCGGCGTATGGAGCTGAAAGCCGACATTAACTCAATAAAAGTGTATGACGACTTTGCCCATCATCCAACGGCAATTAAAACGACCTTAGCAGGGCTACGTGCAAAAGTAGGCACTGATAAGATAGTTGCTATTTTAGAGCCTCGTTCAAACACTATGAAAATGGGCGTGCATCAACAAACCTTAATTGATTCACTCGATGCAGCAGATGATGTGTATTTATTTGAGCCAGAAAATTTAAGCTGGTCGCTGAAAGAATATGCAGACAAAGCAGGTATGCATTGCATGAAAAGCACTGAGGAAATCATTACTCAGGTTGTTGGCAACAGTGCGCCGTCACAACATATTTTAATTATGAGTAATGGTGGTTTTGAAGGTATTCATCAGCGTTTAATCACAGCTCTTGAACAAAACTAACCAGTATACGGAGCTTAACTGTATGCAATTTAAAGATAAAATAACGTTAGCTTTTAGCGGTGCCTCTGGGGCTCCTTATGGCTTAAGGTTATTAGAAGTATTACTTGAACAGCAGTTTCAGGTGTATGTATTGATTTCAAGTGCGGCAAGAGTGGTCTTTGATACAGAATCGAATATCAAACTTTCGGGTAATGAAGACAAAGCGACAGAGCAACTGAGTACACTTTTTAATGCCGCTCCTGAGCAACTTAAAGTATTTGGTAAAGACAACTGGTTTAGTCCTGTTGCATCTGGCTCAGCCGCGCCGAAAAAAATGGTGGTATGCCCGTGTAGTGCAGGTTCAGTATCTGCAATTGCAGTCGGGGCGTCAGATAACTTACTCGAACGCGCCGCTGATGTGGTCATTAAAGAGCGTGGGCAGCTAATTTTAGTCCCGCGTGAAACGCCATTTAGCGAAATCCACCTTGAAAACATGCTGAAGCTAGCAAGGCTCGGCGTAACCATTATGCCTGCGGCTCCGGGGTTTTATCACCAGCCAGAGCAGATTTCAGATCTGGTTGATTTTATGGTGGCGAGAATTTTAGATCATTTAAACATTGAACATACTTTGACGAAACGTTGGGGTTATGGAGAGGGCAAACAGTGAGCGAAAAAACGATCGCATTAAATATTGAAGGCCTAAAAAAGGTTTATAAAAATGGTGTTGAAGCCGTAAAAGGCATTGATTTACAAGTTCAGCAAGGCGATTTCTTTGCTCTACTTGGACCAAACGGTGCTGGTAAATCAACCACTATTGGTGTTATTTCATCGTTAGTGAACAAAAGTGCCGGTCGTGTCCAGGTATTTGGTCACGATATTGATACAGACCTTGAAGCTGCTAAGTCTGAACTTGGCTTAGTACCGCAAGAATTTAATTTCAGTCAGTTTGAAACACTAAATCAAATCTTAGTTAACCAAGCAGGCTATTACGGTGTACCAAGAAAGCTGGCGCATGAGCGCGCTGAAAAATACTTAAAGCAGCTAGGCTTATTTGAGAAAAAAGATAAACAAGCGCGCACCCTTTCAGGTGGTATGAAACGCCGCTTAATGATTGCTCGTGCACTGATGCATGAACCTAAATTACTCATTTTAGATGAACCAACAGCGGGTGTTGATATTGAGCTGCGCCGCTCTATGTGGGATTTTCTTCGCGAGATAAATAAGCAAGGTGTGACCATCATCTTGACTACCCATTACCTTGAAGAGGCTGAGCTGTTATGTAAAAACATCGCGATTATCGACAGCGGTGTGATTGTTGAAAACACTACCATTAAAGCCTTACTTGCCAAGCTTGATAAAGAAACCTTTGTACTGGATTTAAAGCAACCTGTGCAGCCAATTAGCATCGACGGTTACAAATACATACTGACTGACGACCACACTTTAGAAGTTGAAGTGGCGAAGTCTCAGGGCTTAAACCAAGTATTTAGTGCGCTGACTGAACAAGGTAATACTGTGCTGAGTATGCGAAATAAAGCAAACCGTTTAGAAGAGCTGTTTGTAGGCTTATTAGAACAAGGGCGAGGCGAATAATGTTTAGATATGGAGTAGCGCTAAAAAGTATTTGGATCAAAGAGTGTATTCGCTTTTTACGTATTTGGGTGCAAACCTTAGTTCCGCCGGCAATCACGATGAGTCTGTATTTTGTGATTTTTGGTAATCTGATTGGTTCTCGTATCGGTGATATGGGTGGCTTTACTTATATGGAGTTTATTGTCCCGGGTCTGATTATGATGTCGGTGATCACCAACTCTTACTCGAATGTTGCTTCGAGTTTCTATTCGACTAAATTTCAAAAAAGCATTGAAGAGCTACTCGTTGCGCCAGTGCCAAATTATATCATTGTACTTGGTTATATGGGCGGTGGTATGACACGAGGTATGTTGGTTGGTTTAATTGTTACTTGTGTCTCTTTGCTATTTGTTGATATTCAAATTCATAATATTTTTGTGATTATGGCTACGGTTATTTTAACGTCGGCTGTGTTTGCATTAGGCGGACTTATCAATGCAATTTATGCTAATAGTTTTGATGATATTAGTATTATCCCGACCTTCATTTTAACGCCGCTGACTTATCTCGGTGGAGTGTTTTACTCTATCACCTTGTTGCCAGAATTTTGGCAAGGCGTATCGCAAGTAAACCCAATTATTTATATGGTGAATGCATTTAGATATGGTTTCTTAGGTGTGTCTGATGTCGACTTATCGGTAGCATTTGGTGTACTTGGTTTATTTATTGTGGGGTTATTTACCTTAGCATTAACCCTTATTAAACGTGGTGTGGGGCTTAGACACTAATGACGGATGCAAATTCGAGAAGTATTGTATCGAATCAACCTGGCTTACATGAAAAGCTAGACGAAATTGTTTTAAAGCACTTAAGTGCTGAATTTAAAAAGCCGATTGCAGAGCATACGCAAGCGGCTTTTGATCAGGTAAACGAAAAGGTGCAAGCGTTTGCAGGGCCTATTATTCTTGATTCCTGTTGTGGGGTAGGTGAAAGCACCGCAAACTTAGCAAAGCGCCACCCAGATGCGTTAGTGATTGGCATTGATAAATCATCACATCGTCTAGATAAGCATGATATCGAATACAAGCAAACAGATGCGGGGCAGTACATTTTAGTGCAAGCTGATTTAAACGATTTCTGGCGCTTGGCGGTGGCTGCAAACTGGCAACCTAGTCATCATTACCTGTTGTATCCAAATCCTTGGCCAAAAGCAAAGCACTTGCAAAGACGCTGGCACGGCGCTGCAATTTTTCCGTACATCGTTAAATTAGGCGGCCGCTTAGAGCTCAGAAGCAATTGGGATATATACGTTAAAGAGTTTGCCCGCTCATTAGAGCTTGCTGGACATAAGTGCGATGTTGAACTATATGAGAGTGATATTGCCATTACCCCATTCGAACGAAAGTACTGGGCCAGTGGTCAACAAAGCCACCGCTTGGTGATCAACCTTTAATGAATATAGGGAGTTGGCGGTGCAAAATGACTCCCTTGCATTAAAGTAACACCTGCACGAGCAAGCGCGTCTGCTATTTGTTCGTTATCAACTTGCTCAGCGATTACATCTAATTTTAGTTGCTGAGCGTATTTCACCAAGTTTTCAATAAACAGATAGTTATCTTTATTAGTATGAATTTGGCTTACCAATCCTTTATCTAATTTCAAGCCATCGATCTCAAGCTTCCTAATGTGAGGCAAGTTTGAAAAGCCTGCGCCAAATTCATTAATAAAAACCTGAGCACCTTTATTCTTTAAAGTGCTAATAAAGGTTTTTATTTCACCAAAGTAAGCAATCGCATCGCGTTCATGGAATTGAAAGATAATATTATGGGGTTGCGGATAACGCCTTAGCTGTAATTCAAAAAACTCGCTCAAGCTTGGGTCAAGGATATCCTGTGCGGTAATGTTGATACTCCAGCGTACATTGGTTTTCCTAAATTGCTCAATACAACGAGTAAATATGGTGCGTCTTAAAAGACCGTCCATACGTGAGCGTTTTAGTACCATCATAAAGTAATCAGGTGCGTGAATACGACCAGTTGAACTTACCATTCTGGCAAGGCATTGATAATGATCTACGGCCTTACTTTGGTTGTTATAAATTGCTTGAAAATAAGGCACTATGCGATTGTTATCGAAGGCTTCTTTGACTTCTTTAGCAAGGAAAACGTTACTTTTAAATTGTTCTTCAACTTGTTTAAAAACATTTTCATAGCGTATTAAACGCTGGTTGTTTAATTTGGCCTGCTGAAGTGCTATGTGGGCGTTTTCTATCAGTAATAATTTATTACCTGTAGCGACACCTGCGGATAAGCTGACATAAATAAACGGTTCTTTCAGTGCTGGGATCGCATTGTTAAAAGCGTTTATTACTTCGTCGATATTATGCTCATCAGTATGAGTACGTAATAATGCGATTTTATTGGTTGTTAAGCGGTAAATACCGCCATCACGAGGTATACGTGATTGAAAGTACCTTAGTATGTTAGCCATCACTTTATCACTCACTTCACTGCCATAAAAACTGCTGATGTCTTCAAGCTCGTTGATGATGATAATCGCCAATTCCATACGGTGTTTGGTCGTTTTCTTTATGTGATATTCAAGGGCAACATGATTAGCAAAGCCAGTGCGTGCGTCTGTTGATAGCGAGCGTTTAAGCTGTAAGAAATATAATCCTGCTATAAGTAATGCAATAAAGAAGAAAAAGCTACTGGTAACCATCGCCCTTGTAACGCTTTGCTGAAGCTGCTGGTTTAAGTCACTTATAGTAATGTCTGCGCCAGTTATATAAGTTTGGCCATTATCATCGACAAAAGTAACAAAGATACTTTTAAAATACCCCCATTGATCCTGCGATATTTCAAAAACGGGTTCGGTCGAATAAAAGGCTTCTTTGTTAAGTTCTGTCGCTTCGGGGTAGGCATCTAAAAACTGTGTGACACGACCAGTGTTTTGATCTTTTTGAGTGTAACTTGAGGCGCTAAAGTAGACTTTGTCATCGCGAAGGACCATTGCATACACATAAGCAAGTTGCATTTGCTTTGCGTATTCTGAAAGGGCAAGACTTTTTTCTTTGTAGGTAGAACTGGGAATAGGTAGACCAGCATTGACTGTATTATGGTAGTCATCACCTAGTATATGCTTGACACTGACCGCGGCATTTAGCAATTTGCTATCGATATTTGCCATGATCTCACTGCGGGTGGTTTCATAGGTATAATAGATATAGCCAAATAAACTAATAAAAAAAACGGCGAAACCATATAGCAGCCAGCTAGTTTTTTGCATTCCTTTGGGCATAAACGTTCCCTTTGCGGTTATCGTTTGATTATACTTAAAAAATACTTCTCTGATAGTATAAATTGACCGCAAATTTCATCAATAAATCATTTTTTTGTCATCGAAATTATGCCTTTTTAGCTTTATGCGAGACATTTTCGTGATATTCCAGTAAAGTTAGCCAATTTCGTAGCAACAGTGCCGCAAAAGTGTTCACCAAGATGTCCCATCATCAGGTGCATTTTTAGCTGCTAATTATGGGTATTAGGATGGATCAAAAGCGTTGTGCCGTCGCCTCCAAAGAAAGCTTGATTCGTATTTTTACGGTGCCAGAAGCACCAGACTCGACATTAAGTAAAATCGAATCTGAAATTTCTAGCAACTTAGCTGGGTTCTTAAATGAGAATATAGCTGCAATTGAAAAGCCTTTGCACGAAATTGAAAAAGACTTTCAAACGGCCACTATCCCAGAAGAGCCAACCTTTGTTTCTGATTATGCTCAAGATATTATGGAGCAGTTGGTTGCTCATTCAGTGCATACTGCTGCACCAAGCTTTATTGGTCACATGACCTCAGCGTTACCGCATTTTGTGTTACCGCTTTCTAAATTAATGGTCGGTCTAAACCAAAACCTAGTAAAAATTGAAACTTCAAAGGCATTTACGCCACTTGAAAGACAAGTTTTGGGCATGATGCATCACCTTGCTTATGGTGAAGACGACAGCTTTTATAGCAAATGGATGCACAGTGCGAAAACGTCATTAGGCGCATTCTGTTCAGGTGGCACTGTCGCTAACATTACCGCCTTATGGATTGCCCGCAACCGTTTATTAAAAGCCGATGGTGACTATAAAGGCATTGCTGCACAGGGTTTAATCGCGGGAATGCTGCACTATGGTTACAAAGGCTTAGCTGTGCTTGTTTCTGAGCGAGGCCATTACTCATTAGGCAAAACCGTTGATCTACTGGGTATTGGTCGCGATAACATTGTCGCAATCGCAACCGGCGAAAATAATAAAGTCGATGTCGATGCGATGCGTAAAAAGGCCCATGAGCTTGAAGCGTCTGGCATTAAGGTAATGGCACTTGTGGGTGTTGCTGGTACGACTGAAACGGGCAGCATAGATCCACTCAATGAAATGGCTGATTTAAGCGAAGAACTAGGTTGTCATTTTCATGTCGACGCTGCATGGGGCGGTGCAACCTTACTTTCTTCAAATTACCGTCACCTATTGAGCGGTATTGAGCGCGCTGATTCAATTACCATTGATGCTCACAAACAAATGTATGTGCCGATGGGCGCGGGGTTAGTGTTATTTAAAGACCCTGCTGCGACGGATGCTATTGAGCATCATGCGGAATATATTCTTCGTAAAGGCTCAAAAGATTTAGGCAGTCATACCCTTGAGGGCAGCCGCCCAGGTATGGCAATGTTAGTGCATGCTTGCTTACGTGTTATTGGTCGTAAAGGTTACGAGATGCTAATTGATCGCAGTATCGTGAAAGCGCGCACTTTTGCCGATATGATCAAGCAGGATGAAGATTTTGAATTAATCTCAGAGCCTGAACTTTGCCTATTAACCTATCGTTACGTACCAAAAGAAATCCAAGCGAAACTGAAAGATGCAGACGAAGAAACGAAATTAGATATTTACGCTTCGTTGAATCGCTTTACTGCAAGCATGCAAAAGCGTCAGCGTGAAGCGGGTCGCTCTTTTGTATCGCGTACACGTTTAACACCTGCAAAATATGACCATCAACCCACCGTGGTTTTTCGTGTTGTATTAGCCAACCCGTTAACCTCTAAAGCAATTCTAAAAGATATTTTAGCGGAGCAAAAAGAGCTGGCGAAAACCGACCCGGTATTTAAAAAATATTTAAGTAAGTATATGGATTAACAAAGGGAGCGTGATGCTCCCGTTATTCACTAAAGCAGCTTGCTTTGATCATGTTACTGATAATCGATTGCGAAGGTTTAATTTTTTCCATCGCCAAAAACTCATCTGGCTGGTGGGCTTGGTTAATTGAGCCCGGTCCCATTACAATGGTTTCGCAGCCAAGCTGTTGAATGAAAGGGGCTTCTGTACAATAGTTTACGGCGACAGCAGGTTGACCCGAGACTTTTTCGGCCAGCTTTACTAATGCTGTATCCGTGCTGCCGCTAAACGCAGGGATAGGTTCATGCATGTCGATAACACTCACTGCATTTGGGTATTGAGCATTAATTTCTTCTGCAGCAGTTAGCAAAATGGCTTGTAGTTCTTGCACACTTAAACCAGGTAAAGGCCGCATATCAATGTGCATTTCACAGCAGCCACAAATGCGGTTGGCATTGTCGCCACCATGAATATGGCCAAGGTTCAAGGTTGGGTACGGAATTTCAAAGTGCTCGACTGAATATTTATTCTTTAATTCTTCTTTGATGATTAACAATTTTGTAATCATTTTATGCATGACTTCGATGGCGTTTAAACCACGTTCAGGATCTGAACTATGGCCTGAGCGACCAATTACGCGGATCGCTGTACTCATATGACCTTTATGAGTAAATACCGGTGTCATATCTGTTGGCTCACCAATAATACAGCGCGCTGGTTTTAAGTCTGGGTGACGGCAAATTTGTTGCGCACCTGCCATTGTGGTTTCTTCATCGGCTGTGGCTAGGATTAAAAGTGGCTCTGTTTGCTTAGTTTCATCAAGCTCGCTGATAGCCTGTAGTACAAAGGCAAAAAAGCCTTTCATATCAATACTACCTAAGCCATAAAGTTTATTGTCATGCTCACTGAGTTTAAAAGGATCGTAATTCCAGCGGCTATCATCAAATGGCACAGTATCAGTATGACCTGCAAGCATTAAACCGCCATCTCCTTTACCGCGTTTAGCTAATAAGTTGTAACGGCCTTTGCCGTTTTCAAGCTCTGTGATTTCACATGTAAAACCCAGGCTTTCGCACCAGTCTGCGAGCAAGGTAATTACCCCTTTATTGCTCATGCACAAAGAATCTTCAATCGCACTAATTGAAGGGGCAGCAATTAGCTGCTGATACATAGATAAAAAAGAGGGTAGCGACATAAAAAAATCCAAAAATAATTATTCAATCTAATTGCATAACAATATAAAAGTATTTATGATGAATATCAATTCACTTTTTAAGCATAAATATTAGTAAAACTGAACGATGAACACGAAACGACGATAACCTGATTTCATTACCTTAGACAGTGTTTTTATTCGCAATTAAGCGAGTAATTTTAGGCGTATCGATAAATAGATTTAATAGGTAAAAGTAAGCAATGAATGTAGTGATTATTGGCGCAAGTGGTTATAGCGGCGCAGAGCTAGCAAGTTTAGTTGCTAAGCATCCAAAACTGACCCTACAAGCATGTTATGTGTCTGAAGGGAGTTTAGATAAAAGTAAATTATTAAGCGATTTATACCCTGAGCACCTTGGATTGTTAGAGTATCAACTACAACCTCTAACAGGCGAAGCGTATAAAGATATCGAAAACAATGCTGACTATGTATGCCTGTGTACAGATCACAAGGTTAGTGTTGATCTTGCTCCCCAATTTTTAGCCATGGGTAAAAAAGTATTCGACCTATCTGGTGGTTTCCGTTTAGCTGGGAATGAGGATTACCTAACTTATTACGGTTTCGCACATGAACATCCTGCGCTTTTAGAGCAAGCAGCGTATGGTTTAGCTGAATGGAATAGCGATGCAATTAGTAAAGCAAACCTTGTTGCTGTAGCGGGTTGTTACCCAACAGCAGCACTTAATTCTTTAAAACCACTTAAAGAAGCGGGTTTATTAGCTGATCAAGCCATTATTGTTAATGCGGTGTCAGGTGTTACAGGCGCTGGTAGAAAAGCCAGTGTTAACACGCACTTTTGCGAAGTGTCACTTGCTCCTTATGGCTTGTTTAACCACAGACACACACCAGAGATTGAACAGCACCTTGGTCACCCTGTGTTATTCACCCCACATTTAGGTAACTTTCCCCGTGGAATTTTAGAAACTATTTATGTGCAATTAAAACCAGGCGTGACAGCAGAGCAAGTGAACGCGGCTTATCAAGTATTAGCAAACGAGCCGTTAATTCGTTTACTTGGCAATAAAATTCCAAGCATTAAAGGTGTTGCTAAACAACCATTTGTTGATATTGCATGGCAGCAAAAAGGTGAGCAACTCATCGTTATGTCAGCGATTGATAACCTATTAAAAGGTGCAGCTGGGCAAGCATTACAGTGTATTAATTTAGCCATGGGTGAACCTCACCATACTGGTTTAGTAGGAGCACTGTAATGAAAACTTGGATCATTAAAGTCGGTGGTGCTGTGTTAAATAGCGCAGATGCCGCAAAAGCGCTTTTTGATGTTTTAGCTTCTGAGCAACAAGATAACTTTGTGATTGTTCATGGTGGTGGTGCCTTGGTGGATGCTTGGCTTAAAGACGCCGGCTTTGTAACTGCAAAACATCAAGGTTTACGTATCAGCCCAAATGAGCAAATGCCTTATATTGTTGGTGCCCTTGCAGGATGTGCCAATAAACAATTGATAAGCCAAGCAATCAGCGCTGGTCACAAACCTGTGGGTTTAAGCCTTTATGAAGCGGGTGTACTGGTATCTGAAAAACTTAAAGTATTGGCGCAAGTAGGTCAGTGCTCAGGTAGTTGTGACAGCGTGCTACCTAGCATGCTTGAACAAGGTCGTTTACCCCTAGTGAGCTCTATTGGCTTTGGAGAAGATGGCCAATGGTACAACGTCAATGCTGATGAAGCCGCAGCGGCTATCGCTAAAGAGCTTGATGCAGAACTTATTTTTATGACTGACGTAGAAGCTGTGCTTGATGCTAATAAGCAGCCACTACATCAACTTAATACGCAGCAAATCGAATCACTTATTTTTGAAGGAGTTATTCAGGGCGGGATGGAGGTCAAAGTAAAGACCAGTCTTCTTGCTGCCCAACATTTACGACGTGGTGTGTATATTTCAAGCTGGCTAAAGCCAGAGAACTTAGTCGCTTTATTAAAAGGCGAGCATGTAGGAACGAAAATTACACCATAGGTATTTCATGTTAAAGAATTTCTTAAATGGTCTTGAGTTAGACCAAAAAGGCGCACTAAAATTACTAAACTTAGCGCAAAAAATTAAAGCAAACCCAGCAGACTTCAGCCAAGCATTAGCGGGCAAATCAGTGGTTACCTTGTTCGAAAAACCCAGCTTACGTACCCGTTTATCATTTGATATTGGTATTAATAAATTAGGCGGTCATGCGGTTTATTTAGATTCACAAAATGGTGCCATGGGCGCTCGTGAATCAGTTAAAGATTTTGCCCTTAATATCTCAACTTGGGCAGATGGCATTGTTGCTCGCGTGAATGCACACAAAACACTGACCACGCTTGCTGAATATTCATCGGTGCCTGTTGTTAATAGCTTATGTGACTTATATCACCCGTGCCAAGCGCTTGCTGACTTTTTAACGCTGCAAGAAGTGCATGGCGATGTTAACAAACTAAAGCTTGCTTACCTAGGTGAAGGTAACAACGTCACACACTCTCTAATGTTATTAGCTGCCACTTTAGGCACTGATTTTGTTGCAGTTTGTCCTAAAGGCAGTTCACCAGATTCACAAATTCTCAAGCAAGCAGAGCAAATTGCAGCAATGAATGGTGCGTCTGTTATGGTGAGTGACAGAATTGAGGCGGCAGTTGGCGCAAATGCAGTCTATGCTGATACCTGGGTTTCAATGGGTGATAAAACACCGCTTGAGCAGGTAAAAGCTAAATATATGCCTTATCAGCTTAACCAAGCCCTATTAGAGAAAACCGGTGCGCAGACTGTACTTCACTGTCAGCCAGCGCATCGTGAGTTTGAAATTACCTCTGAGGTAATGGATGGTCCAGCATCAAAAATTATTCAACAAGCAGAGAATCGTATGCACGCGCAAAACGCTCTACTTGTCACATTATTAAATCCAAATTTTGTTTAAGGAACACCAATGAGTTCAATTAAAAAAGTCGTATTAGCCTATTCTGGTGGTCTTGATACATCGGCAATCGTGCCATGGTTAAAAGAAAACTACGGCTGTGAAGTAATCGCGTTTGTTGCTGATGTAGGTCAAGGCGCAGAAGAGCTTGAAGGCGTTGAAGAAAAAGCCATTGCTTCAGGTGCGTCGGAATGCCATATCGTAGACTTAAAAGACGAAATGGTCAGTGATTATATTTACCCAACTTTAAAAACGGGTTCTATTTACGAAGGCACTTATTTACTAGGTACGTCTATGGCGCGTCCAATCATTGCTAAAGCGCAGGTTGAAATTGCCCGTAAAGTAGGCGCTGATGCGCTTTCACATGGTTGTACTGGTAAAGGTAACGATCAGGTGCGTTTTGAGTCATGTTTCGCAGCCCTTGCACCAGATCTAAAAGTGATTGCACCATGGCGTGAGTGGGACTTATCAAGCCGTGAATCATTACTTGATTACTTAGCTGAGCGTAATATTCCGTGCTCTGCGTCAGCTACAAAAATTTATAGCCGTGATGCTAATGCTTGGCACATTTCTCACGAAGGTGGTGAGCTTGAAGATCCATGGTGCCAACCAAGTGATCAAGTATGGACATGGACTAACTCGCCTGAGCAAGCACCTAATGAAGCAGAATATGTAACATTAAACGTTGTTGAAGGTGAAGTGGTTGCTGTTAACGGTGAGTCATTAAAACCATATGACTGCTTAGTTAAATTAAATGACATTGCTGCGCCGCATGGTGTGGGTCGTGTTGATATCGTAGAAAACCGTTTAGTGGGTATGAAGTCGCGTGGCTGTTATGAGACACCAGGAGGCACTGTGATCATGGCTGCTCTTCAAGCGATTGACGAGTTAGTGCTAGATAAATCAAGCCGTAAATGGAAAGAAGTGCTTGGTGGTGAGTTCTCTCATTTAGTCTATGATGGTCGTTGGTTTACACCATTAAAAGACTCGATTCTTGCAGGTGCTGAATCACTGTCTAAGTTAGCAACGGGTGAAGTAGTGCTTAAGCTTTATAAAGGCCAAGTCACTGCAGTACAGAAAAAATCACCGAATAGCTTATACAGCGAAGACTTTGCAACCTTCGGTGAAGATGATGTATATGACCAATCACATGCTGAAGGCTTCATTCGTTTATTCTCGCTATCAAGCAGAATCTCAGCACTAACGAAAAAGTAATTTAATTATTGCCCTGCACGAGCAGGGCAATAGCCGAATTTGGAGACAGTTCAATGGCACTATGGGGCGGACGTTTTTCTACGGGTCCAGATGAAGCGTTTAAACAATTCAACGATTCACTTCCTTTTGATTATCAACTTGCAGAGCAAGACATTATTGGTTCAGTTGCTTGGGCAGGGGCGTTAAAACAAGTTAACGTACTTAATCAGCAAGAATACGATGACCTCGTTGCAGCACTTAATAAGTTGCTAGATGAGGTTAAAGCAAACCCACAAGCAGTCGCTGTAGCAGGGCATGAAGACATTCATTCTTATGTTGAATCAGCACTGATTGATAAAGTGGGCGACCTTGCTAAAAAACTTCATACCGGTCGTAGTCGTAATGACCAAGTTGCAACCGATTTCCGCTTGTGGTGTCGTGATACTGCTGAGCATATCCTTGAGGCAATTGCAGAGCTCAAAGGTGAGTTTATTGCCTTAGCTGAGCGTGAGCTAGGTACTATTTTACCAGGTTACACACACTTACAGCGCGCACAACCTGTGTTATTTAGTCATTGGTGTATGGCCTATGTTGAAATGCTTGAGCGTGATGAGAGCCGTTTAACCGACGCCAAGAACCGTATGAATTATTGTCCACTTGGTAGTGGTGCTTTAGCCGGAACGGCGTACCCAATTGATAGGCAAATTCTTGCCGAAGGGTTAGGTTTTACCGGCGCAACACGTAATAGCCTTGACGCCGTTTCTGACCGTGACTTTGTGGTTGAGCTATTAAGCTGCGCATCGATTTCGATGATCCACTTATCGCGCATGGCAGAAGACTTAATTTTTTATAACTCGGGTGAAGCGGGCTTTATTGAGCTTTCTGATGGGGTAACATCAGGCTCTTCTCTTATGCCACAAAAGAAAAACCCGGATGCTCTTGAGTTAATTCGTGGTAAAACGGGCCGTGTATTTGGTGCATTCAGTGCCATGATGATGACACTTAAAGCACTACCACTTGCTTACAATAAAGATATGCAAGAGGACAAAGAAGGCTTATTTGATGCGATGCCAACTTGGCTGGCATGTATTCATATGGCGCAGGCATGCATTAAAGGTATTAAAGTTAATGCAGAGAGAACATTAGCGGCAGCAAAAGGCGGCCACTCAAATGCGACTGAGCTTGCTGACTATTTAGTGGCTAAAGGTATTCCATTTAGAGAAGGTCATCACATTGTTGGTACGCTCGTGCAAATGGCTATTGCACAAGGGAATAACTTAGAAGATTTAAGTTTAGAGCAATTTAAGTCTGTGCATAGCATTTTCGAATCAGATGTATATCCTGTATTAGAAATAGACGCGTGTATTAAAGCAAGACAAGCGCTGGGTGGTACGTCACTTGAGCAAGTAACAAGCGCCATTAAATACGCAAAAAAAAACAGCAAATAGCGGTACGTGACGCAACCTTAAATGATGTTGAGTCAATCGCTAAGCTTATTCAGCATTGGGCAACGGTAGGTGAAAACCTACCACGGGCTAAGAGCGACATGATTCACTCAATTAATGAGTTTGCTGTCACTGAAGTTGAAAACCAAGTTGCTGGCTGTGCCTCGCTTTATATTTACGATACCGGCCTTGCTGAAATTCGCTCGCTCGGGGTGGACCCCGAATCACGAATTGCCGGGCAGGGACGTCAACTTGTTGAACATTTGCTAAAAAAAGCCAAAAGCTTGGCGCTTAGTCGGGTAATTGTTCTGACAAGAGCGCCAGAATTTTTTGCAAGCCAAGGTTTCAGCTTTTGTAGCAAAGACAGTTTGCCAGAAAAAGTGATCAAAGATTGTGAGCTTTGCCTTCGTAAAGATAATTGCGATGAAGTGGCAATGGAATATATTTTAAAGCCAAGTAATAGCGCGGTGATCCCGTGTAAACACCTGGCTTAATTTTCCCTGGATAGGAAAAACGCACGGTTACCCCTGTGCGTTTTTTTATGTCTGAAATTTAGATTTACTGACTTTTATGATCAAAATGATCAACTTTTGTAAAAGTTGGATCGTTAATTGCTTCTATTATCAATGCGGTGGCAACGTCGCGATGAAGTATAAAAAAGCGTCAAAAAAATGAGAACGCTTAACTCAGCTTGCAAGCTATTGTAAGCTGTACTGAAAAAACAATTAACTTAAAGGAATTAACTTATGCAAGTTTCAAACAATAGCCAATTGCAAATGCAAGCTTACAGCCAAATGCAACAAACAAAGCCTGCTTTGGAACAAACTACTAGTAATAAAACCCTGCAATCTGATACAGTAACTTTATCAAAAGAAGCGCTGTCTTTATCAGGTGGTGTAGAGATTCAACGTGGCGGTGGTATCATTATTGATCCAGATAAAAGGCCACAATAAAAATGGATAGTCGATGTTTTTGACAGATCATTTCGGTTTATCATTAGGAGCCCTAGTGGTTTGGGGCTTCATGATGGCTTTTTTCTTTAATATCTTTTTATATACAGCTACTCCGAAGAAAAATCTAATTTTATTATTTTCTTCTTTTATAATGTTTATCTCTTACTTTTCAAGTGATTCTTTCTTTTCTTGGTTCTCAACAACAGAAACTTACCTTCACTGGGCTGTCTGGGATTTAGTGACACTCTCTTTAATTCTTCTTTTTGCTAAATTTATAAAAAACCAAAAACCGACAGCTTTTTATTACGTTTGTACAGGGTTGTTAGTTAATACAGTATTGTTCCTTGCTATCTACTACGATATTTATGTCAAATACACAAAAGAGCCTTGGATTCTTTGGGATATATACTCTTTTGGAGTAAACATCGCAGATTTTGTGATGATAGTAGCACTGATAGTCGATAGAGACTTCTTAGGTTTAGTTAAACTTAAGGCATGTCTTTCAAGCTTACTTAAACACAAGGTTGCCCACCCTCAAGCTTAAATTATGTATATAGATGCTTTTTTGGGGGACTTATTAGGGGCCTTCATCGAGTGGGGCTTCTTGATGGCCTTTTTATTTAACTTAGCGGTTAATATTAATAAAACAGATAGTAGAGTTCTTGTTTTATCTTTTATTATGATGATTTCATACTTCATCAGTGGCTTCGTTAAGCTCTCTATTTATAGTTATCTGAACTGGTTTTACTTTGACTTACTAACTATAGCAGTGGTCTTATATTGGATGTACTGTGCCAAGGTAGCAAACTTTTTCGGAACAACATACATCCTTTTAGGACTTATTCTCAACTCCATTCTAATGTTATCGATATACATAGATATTTTTATTTACGAAAACAAGTCAGAGTGGTTTCTTTGGACCTTGTACTCATTTGGCGTAAATACCATTGATGTAATTATGATTCTCGTACTGCTTTTTAATAAGGATTTTCTAAAGCTTCATCATGTAGTAGGGAGAAGTTTTTCAAACGAAAAGGTTAAGAGCTTTGGCTGAGTTTCACAAGTATGTAAGTGCTTATCTAGCAACATTTATTATGTGGGGCTTTCTGATGGCTTTCCTATATAACATGGTTAGTAAGTCAATCGTGCCCAATGGTGACAAAACTTTAATGTGGATTTCGCTAACAATGTTTTTGTCTTATTTAGCCTCAGATCCACTAACCTCAGCTACTTTTCAGATTGAGTCGATGAGTTATGCAACTGCCTATGTAGTTTGGACAGCTCTAGATCTAACTTGTATTGGTGCAATACTGCTGATAACTAAGGATAAATCGATCTATAGTTACCCTGCAAAACTCTATGTAATATTAGGTTTATTAATTAACTGTTCTCTTTTTATCAGTATGTATGTAGATATTAATATACTTGAGAATACAGAAGAGTGGTGGTTATGGGGCTTTTATACGGTTACAGTCAATATTGTGGATGCAATGATGCTCATCGCTCTTTTCAGTAATAAAGACTTTCTAGGGCTTGTGAAGCTATATAGGCGAGTTCGAGGCCAAGCTGAACCAGCTTGACCTCATTAGTTAGAAACGGAATTCCCAACTGGTTCTAAGGGCTGTGTTTGTTTCTGACTCATCGCCTATTTCATCTTTTGAAATAAGCCCCGTCACTTTCCACAGACCATTAAAGACAGATTGTTGATAACCGAGTTCCAACTGTAGCTGACTCATATCTGATGCGAGCTCAGCTTGCGCTGCTTCGCTTTCAATCCAACGAAGCTTGGCATGGCCACCATAACCATTTAGAGTGTGGTAATAGGCGCCAAGGATAGCAGATTTACTTTGTCGTGGTGTTGAGCTGCCAATTAAACGTGAGCGTTGTGTATAGCTACCAGAGCCATATACGCAATCACTAATTTGCTCACAAGTTTGCTCTGTATTGGAGTATTCAAAGTAGCTTTTTAATAGACTTTCTTTCGAGCCAAAATAGCTTTCAACACCCAGCGTATAAAATGGCTCACTCGGTGCTAAACCTCTTTCATTTCGACCCATTACTTCAGCATAAAATGCCACAGGTTGCGCCGCTAAAGAGGTTGAGTACTTAACATCTAAGCTAGTTAAACGGTGTGTTGATTCACTGCTTTCGAGTGTAACAGGGTCAATTTCTAAGTTAGTTAAATAATCAGAGCCTGCACTGTTAATTGCTATTTCAAGGCCTGTTAATGGCGTACTTGCAAATCGGAGCGCCCAAAAGTCACCGTCATCTGAGCTATTTAGATATGGCTTTTGTTTGGCGTAAATACCCGTTAACTGCCAGTTACCGATAAATGATAACCAACTTGGGCCTACATATTGTGTATTTGCTCTGGTAAAGCGCACGCCTTTCATTGGCGCCGCATTATTTGATAGTAGCAGGGCGTTATCGTTACTTGGCCCCCACCAATGGCTTACTTGCTCTGCACTAAGTGACCAATTACCCAGGAGTACGGCTAAATAGCTATCTTGGTAAGTAACATACTGCTTATCAAGGGCGTCATCGGCGTAATTTACACTGACTTTAGCGCTAACACGCTTCCCTGTGATTGAACCATAACTATTTACACCGCTTTCTTGCTGGTGGCGTTTACCAAACCCTTGCTGAGACAGTGGCTCGCTGTTGTAGTTTAGGCGAATACCTGAACTAGTTTTTTGCTTTGCATTATCAAGGGCATGTTTTACATGCTGATACGCAAATAAGCTTTGCTCATCAAGTTGGCTGGTATTGGCAACTTCTAGGTCCCGTGCGATACCTTGCCACATTAATGGGTAGCTATTAATAGGCTGTTTAATAATGCCTTGGTTAAATAGCATTTCGATTGAAGCGCGAAGCAGTGGGTCGTCACTTTCTATCCATGGCCCAGCAACACTTGGCGCAGAGATCATTAGTAATGCAGTTAAGCTAATGAACTTTTTTAATTTCATCCGTGAATTTTATCCTGTAAGGCTTTGGCTACAATAGGGTCAACAAACTCGCTCACATCGCCATTGTGGCGTGCAACTTCTTTAACTAGAGTTGATGATATAAACGAATTCTTTTCTGCTGGTGTTAAAAATACACTTTCTAAATCAGGGTTTAGACGACGATTCATATTAGCTAACTGAAATTCATAGTCAAAGTCAGACACAGCACGAATACCGCGAATAAGTACTTCGGCTTTATGGTCGCGAGCTAAATCAGCCAATAAGCCAGAAAAACCAATTACATTCACGTTATCAAGGTGCGCTAAAATCTTATTAGCAAGTTCAACACGCTCATCAAGGGTAAAGCAAGGTTGTTTACTAGGATTATGCGCAATGGCAACAATCACTTTATCGAACATTTTTGCCGCGCGATGAATTAAGTCTGTATGGCCATTTGTAAGTGGGTCGAAAGTGCCCGGATAGATTGCAGTAACGTTCATAACTATCAGCGATTTATAAATTTGCTTGCTATATTAACAGTGTTTTCTCGACTATGCAGCTTAGAAAATACGCGTATCGGATTAGGAACCTTCACCTATATAAGGTACTAAGCCGATTGAGGTTAATATTTTTCAAGGTAGTATTTAATTGTCGCGCATTTGTTTATACTGCTCGGCTGGGGACCGTAATAATCATAAAAAACAGAGTAAATAGGCTATGAGCACAAAGGACAAGATCATACACACCAGCATCGAATTATTTAATCGCCACGGTGAGCGTGCCATAACAACTAACCATATTGCTTCGCATATGGGGATAAGCCCAGGTAACTTGTATTATCACTTTAAAAATAAAGAAGATATTATTCGCCACATATTTGCTTTGTATAGCGACCATTTACATACCCACTTTAAGCCACTGACTCCTGACGATGATGCACTAGAAAACCTAGCGGGCTATCTTGATTCGCTATTTGAACTTATGTGGCGTTTTCAGTTTTTCTACGACAACTTAGGCGATATTTTATCTCGTGATGAAGAGCTGAAAAAAGGCTACATTGCGTTTCAAGCAGAGCTTTTGGAGCAAGTAAAAGAGGTACTTTTTGCATTACGAGAAGGCGGTATCATTTGTATTGAAGATGAAGATGTTACAGAGCTTGCGCATATGCTTAAAATGACCGTGAGCTTTTGGACACCTTACATCAAAGCTCGCCGCTTAAGCGGCGAACTTGCCAGAGCCGATATTTATAACGGTATTTTAAAGGTATTGTTGCTATTAAAAGCCCATTGCACCGAGCAACACTTAGAGCAAGTAAATCAATTAAGGGCAAAGTATTTAGCCCTTGCTGAAACAGAGCAAAGCGAACTATAACCCCGCAAAGCAGTTTATTTCCTAGACGCTATAATTTTTGTTATAATCGCGCGCCCTTGAGGTTGCTATACCTTAGGGCGTGTGAAATCCACAGTCTAAGAGTGAACTATGCTTAAATTTATCGTCAAATTACACCCTGAAATCGCGATCAAGAGTAAATCTGTTCGTAAGCGTTTTACCAAGTTATTAGAAAATAACATTAAGATCGTTTTGCGTCGTGTTGACGAAAAAGTGCAGGTAAGAAACAACTGGGACAATATCTCTGTTGTTAGCTTGCTAGACTCTGAGCAAGTTCGCTTAGATATTATCGACGGCTTAAAACGCATTCCAGGTATCGTACAGTTTATTGAAGTAACAGAAACAGACTTTGACTCAATCGACGATATTTACCAAAAAGCACTTGAACTAATCGGCCACACGATTGCGGGCAAAACCTTCTGTGTGCGTTGTAAACGTTCTGGTAAGCATGATTTCACATCGAGCGATGTAGAGCGCTACGTAGGTGGTGGTTTAAACCAGCATGTTGAAGGTGCGCGCGTTAAATTATCTCACCCTGAAGTGACTGTTCGCTTAGAAGTACGTGATGATAAAGCATACATTGTTACTCAAACTCACTTAGGTATGGCGGGCTTCCCGTTGCCAACACAAGAAGATGTATTATCGCTTATGTCGGGCGGTTTTGACTCTGGTGTTGCAAGCTACCAAATGATCCGTAAAGGTGCGCGTACTCACTTCTTGTTCTTTAACTTAGGTGGTGCTGCGCACGAAATCGGTGTTAAGCAGGCGAGTTATTATATCTGGAAACAGTTCAGCTCTACTCACAAAGTGAAGTTTGTTACTGTTGATTTTGAACCTGTTGTTGCTGAGATTTTAGAGAATGTTGAAAACAGCCAAATGGGTGTTGTGCTTAAGCGTATGATGATGCGTGCCGGTAGCCAAGTTGCAGAAAAACTAGGTGTACAAGCGCTAGTGACTGGCGAAAGTATTGGTCAGGTATCAAGCCAAACATTGGCTAATCTAAGTGTGATTGACCGTGTGACGGAAACTTTAATCATTCGCCCGTTAATCCAACACGACAAGCAAGATATTATCAATATTGCGCGTCAAATCGGCACAGCAGAGATGGCAGAAAGCATGCCTGAATACTGTGGCGTCATTTCTAAAAAGCCAACGGTTAAAGCTAAAATCAAAACTATTCTTGCCGAAGAAGCTAAGTTTGACTTCGACGTGCTAAATACAGTTGTTGAAAATGCACGTGTGATGGATATTCGCGATATCGACACCGAAGCAAAAGAAGAAGTGAAAGAAGCCGAGTCTGTATCTGATTTACCAGAAGGGGCGGTTGTTGTTGATATTCGCTCACCTGAAGAAGAAGACGCAAACCCACTAGAACTTGAAGGTATTGAAGTTGTACATTTACCTTTCTTCCGCTTAGCAACTAAATTTGGTGACTTACCAAAAGATAAAGAATATTACTTATATTGTGCTAAAGGTGTGATGAGTCAGCTACAAGCGCTGATCTTGCACGAAGAAGGCTTTAGCAACGTAAAAGTGTATCGTCCGTAAGAGATACTGATAAAAGCGCGAAATGTTCGCGCTTTTTTAATACCTGAAATAATTAATCTGAAACGAGAAACGATAAGCTAGTAACTTTACTCTTTCCCCTAGTAACTAGCAGCTCATTAACTTTTTATTTTTATCATGCTGAGCATTGCTTGATTATAGGGGGTTTTTATTCCTAACTTAGCGCCTTGCTCGCACACATAACCACAAATTGCATCAATTTCAGATTCTCGATTATGGCTGATGTCTTGTTGCATAGAAGAAAAGTTTTCAGCGGTGGCTGTCATCACAGAGTAGGCTTGATCCAGCGCCTCGCTGAGCTTTACTTTAACCCCTTGTTTATTGGCAACCAAGCAGGCCTCATTGAGTAAATTAATAATGCGCGTGCTAAATTGCGGTGCACGTAACTGGCCATTTTTTACGTTATGAATTGCTGTTAACGGGTTAATGGCAATATTCACTAACAGTTTTTGCCATCGTAATGAGTGAATATCATCGCTCACAGAAAAATGCGGTAAGTAACTAAACTGCTGCTTAAGCTCGTTGAGCTTTTCGCTTGCAGCTGCATTACATGCGCCTAGCACACTTTCACCATTACCTGTATGGTTTACGCTATAAGGCGTTGTTTTAAAACCAGCTAAACGCGTTGTTAAAAACGCTAATCCTTGCGTATTCAAAAGCTGGGCATTAAGCTCATCAACATTACCCATGCCATTATGAGAAAGAACGATTTGGCATGTTTTACTGAGATAAGGCTTTACTTGCCCAAAGGCTGTTTGCACCTGGAATGCTTTAACGGTAATTAACACCAAATCAAAGGGGGCGGATTGGCTTAGCTCTTTGTGATGTATAAGGCGAGCTTTAATCGGGTGTGATTTACCATTACTTGCTTGATAAAAACGCGTAGTCAGGGTCGGCTTACGGGTCAGTAATGTGATGTCATGTTGTGCAGATAAAAAATGGCTAAACAATAAGCCAATCGCACCATCGCCAACAATTAAAACATTAGCCATTACGTTGCTTTCTACCTAAATGAAAACCAAGTTTTATAGCAAAATAGCTGATGGCACCAATAAAGTCAGCGATAAAGTCACCAACCGAGGCTTGACGGTAAGGCAGCATATCTTGCATAAACTCAATGGCCGCACCATATCCGGCTAACAGTAAAATTTGCACCATAAGTGGTAATTTAAAGGCTTTATCCATCACCAAAGCCAGTACAAAGAAAATACCAAAATGCGCCACTTTATCTACGTGTGGGAAGAGGTTACTCACCCCTTTAATTTCTTTGGCAAACAAAATCGTAAAGCCAATAATGCTGGCTAAAAAGATAACTTGGTAAACACGCCTTGTCACAATAAACCCTAAAAATGCCGAAATTGAATGGCCAGTATATCAAACAATTTTTGCATCGCACCTGAACAAGTCGGATAAAAATAGAAAGAATCGACAAATAAGCGTTATAATTGCCAACCATAAATGAATTTAAAAAAGACTATGTTAGGAGAACCCCATGCCTTCATTTGATATTGTTTCTGAAGTAGAAATGAACGAAGCGCAGAATGCAGTAGATAATGCAAAGCGTGAACTAGAGACGCGTTTTGATTTTCGTGGTGTTGATGCATCAATCGAACTAAGTGATAAAGTAATCAAGTTAAAAGCAGAAGCACCACAACAAGTAATGCAACTTTTTGACATTCTTGCTGCGAAAATTTCAAAGCGTGGCTTAGATGTATCTAGCCTTGAGCTTAAAGATGAATCGCGTAGCGGTAAATACGTAATGCGTGACGTTGCTCTTAAGCAAGGTATCGAAAAAGACGTAGCGAAGAAAATCGTTAAGTTAATCAAAGACTCAAAGATCAAAGTACAAGCCGCTATTCAAGGTGAAGAATTACGTGTAACTGGTAAAAAGCGTGATGATTTACAAGAAGCAATGCAAGTTGTTCGTACTGCTGATTTAGGTCAACCATTCCAGTTCAAAAACTTCCGCGATTAATATATAGCTTTAAGTTTTAAGCTATAAGCCTGCAAGTTTCTGAACTTTACAAGGAGCGTATTTTGAGACGAATATTAGGTTACAGAGAAAAAGATATCTTCTAGCTATGTTCAGCTAGAGGATATTTATGTCAGTAAAAAACAAAGCAATAGATCGTAATAAACAGAAAATACACAGGTCCACACAGTACTTATTTTTACCAACAAATACCAAGTTTGTGGGTAAATGATGACTAAACCAAGACTTTAATTTAAAAGCCTTGGTTTTTTTTGTTTCTAAATTAGAATGCTGGCTTTTCATTTCACTAAGGAGAATGTATTGAAAAAAGTTTTAGTGTTGGCAGGGGCTGTTATTTTATCTGGATGTGCATCAAATAAGTACTCGCAGCCAATGGTTGATGGGCCCAGCGCCAAACTTCGTTTAGCGTCTGTTCCTAGCAATAATAATTTTATCAATGTACCTGAAAAGAGTGAGTGTATTGCTAAAAAAGTAGGGTCAAATAATCACATAGCCACTCTTGGTGTTAAAGCAAACCTCGTAAGAAGTCTCAGCCGTTTAAACATGCCAGCTTATGATACAGAGCTTGGTGACTCGCATCAAAATGAAGTTTATATTCCTGCAGAAAAGCAATTTTCATTTCAATTTAATGGGGTTGGAATTACCGGCTTTTCTCCAGGTCAGAACGATTCAGGTGGTGTGCTGTACTCTTGGTGTAGAAAAATAATAACTTTCATGCCAAAAGAAGATGCTAACTATGAGGCTTTATATGATTACGTTGAGTTGCCTAATGGGAAAGAAACGTGCG
This sequence comes from Pseudoalteromonas sp. PA2MD11, assembly GCF_017808125.1. Lineage (NCBI taxonomy): Bacteria > Pseudomonadati > Pseudomonadota > Gammaproteobacteria > Alteromonadales > Pseudoalteromonadaceae > Pseudoalteromonas > Pseudoalteromonas sp. PA2MD11. Next base: position 129,242 of record NZ_JADKNF010000004.1, on the reverse strand, counting down.
GTGTAAAATTGTTTGAAATTGTACTTTCGAATGAAGGTACTTATGAAAAAGTTGAAAGTTCAAACTATAAAGTTGTTGAGAATTACTGTGATTAATATTGAGTATTTTTCTCTAATTTTATAAATGAGATTCAAAAGCCAATCAGCATGCTGATTGGCTTTTTTACTTTAGGCTTACATCTTAGCACTTAACTTGCAGCTTTAGACTTAAAACTTTGTTTTAGAAGTATAGCCGTCCATTGACTTTCCTCCCCAAAATCATCACAATAACGGCCTATTTTCGAGGTGCTTGCTGTATCTTCAGATACGTTTTATTTCAAAGGGTGAAATAGTCGCAAGATAATCGGGAAGTTGGTGCGTTTTCAGGGAGAAAACAATGCCAACACTGCCCCCGCAACGGTAATGTAGATGCCATGCATGTACAGAGTCCGGAGACCGGCCTTGAAGTAACTTACTATTCGCGTGTGCGGTGGGCACAGGCTAGGGGATATCATGCTAAATAAATCTGCGTTAGGCGTAGCGGTTGCTGCTGCGTTGTCTTTTTCTGTATCTGCTGACGAGCAATCAATCGAGCACATCACAGTTTCTGCCAATAAATTCGAACAATCAATTAATGATGTATTAGCCAGTGTTACTGTCATCGACCGCGCTGATATTGAAGCAAGCTATGTTCGTGACTTACCAAGCTTACTAGCCACTCAAGCAGGCTTTCAAATTAATGCCAATGGTGGTTTTGGGCAAAGCTCTGGTGTGTCATTACGTGGTGCAAGTTCTCGTCATACACTTATTTTAATTGATGGTGTACGCACAGGCTCTGCAACACTTGGCTATAAAAGTATTAGCAATATTCCTTTAAACAGTATTGAGCGTGTTGAAGTAATTAAAGGCTCACGTGCAGCTGTATATGGTTCTGATGCGCTAGCTGGTGTGATTAATATCATTACCCGTAAAGCACAAAACACGACCTTAGATGTTACTTTTGGCTCAGACTCTTACCAAGAGTACCAAGTAGCGACAGGTGGTCAGTTTGCAGGTGTTGATGTTGCCGTTAATGCCGGTTATGAAAAAACAGATGGTTTTGATGTTCTGCAAGGCTTAGCGCCAGATGAAGACGGCTACGAGAACAAAAACCTTGGCTTTAATCTTGGTTATCAAAATGAGCAGTTAGGTGAGTTTTTAGCGCAAGCACAATACTCAGAAGGCGAAGCAAAATACGATAGCGCTTATAGCCCAGCAGACAGCACCGTAGAAAAAGGCGAGTTCGAAAATTACCAAGCTTCACTAGGTTGGAAAAAGGCTTCCGAAAAACACAGTCATGCCATTGATATTGCCATATCAAGTGATAGCTCAGATGACTCACGCATTGATTACACGGGTGCAACGGTGGTTGATAAGTTTGAAACTGAGCGTGAGCAAATTGATTACAATGGCCAATACTTTTTCAATCAAGCACTGACTCTTAGTGGCGGTCTGAATTGGTATAAAGATGAAGTGAACACTAACTCAGGTACTTATTTAAAAGACAGCCGTGAAGTATTCGCTGCGTTTGTTGGCGCTTATTATGACGACGAACACGTGCTGGCAAACCTAACCGTTCGCCAAGATGATGATCAGCAGTTTGGTGATGAAACAACTTACACTGCAGCTGTTGGCTATCACTTAAATGACATCGCTACATTCCGCGTAAGTCAAAGCACAGGTTTTAAATCTCCAACATTTAATGACCTATATTACCCGGGCTCAGGTAACCCAGAGTTAAACCCTGAAACATCAGATAACCAAGAGCTTGGCTTATCACTCAATGTGAATGATATCAGCCTTGATATTGCGATTTTCCGCAGCGAAATCGACAACAAAATCGCTTGGGCACCAAATGCATCAGGGCAGTGGATCCCAACTAATATAAACGAAGCTCGCCACGAAGGTGTTGAGTTTAGCTTTAAAAACCAAGTATTTGGCTTTGATCACAGCTTTAACTTTACCTACCTTTCAGCGGAAGATACTGAGACAGGTCAGTCACTAACCTATGTGTCAAATCACAGTGTGAATTGGTCATTAAACAAAGCATGGGGTGATTTTGATGCTGGTATCGATATGCAATACCGTGGTGATCGTGATGGCAAGTTAACGCACTTACCATCGTATACGTTATGGAATTTAGTTGGTCACTACCAAGCGACTGACAACTTAACAGTGTCACTTCGTGTAGAAAACCTATTCGATAAAGAGTACAACGCCGTTGATGCCTATGGTACAGACCTAGATGGTGATTACATCAACGACGAATTTTATTACTACAACACGGCCGAGCGTCGCTTGTTTGTAGGTGCCCGTTATCAGTTCTAATAATAAGGAAAATTATTAGTTCTGCGTTTAAAAGCTCGCTACCTACTTAGCGGGCTTTTTTCATTTAAGTTTAGCTGCGTAATACTGTTCGAACTTTGTAAGCTTTGGGGCAATAAGAATACTGCAATAACCTTGATTTGGGTTTTCATTGTAATAGTCTTGATGGTACTGCTCTGCAGGGTAAAAGTTTGTAAGCGGACTCAGCTCGGTGACAATCGGCTCACGAATTTGCTTTTGTAAAGCATCAATCATGGCTTGAGATTCTGCTTTTTGCTGTTCATTATGATAATAAATAACACTGCGATACTGAGTGCCGACATCATTACCTTGGCGGTTTAATTGTGTGGCATCGTGTAAAGTGAAGAACATTTCAAGCAGGGTGTTGTAGCTCACGATACTACTGTCAAAATCGAGCTGAACCACCTCAGCGTGACCCGTTAAGCCAGTACAAATTTGCTGATAACTAGGGTTTTCAATCTCACCGCCTGCATAGCCAGAGCTGACATTAAGCACGCCTTTCACACGTCTAAATGCGGCATCAATACACCAAAAGCAGCCGCCGCCAAAAGTGGCTATTTGTATGTTGTTATCCATATTAAACTCCCTTATCGTTTTGCTGACTATAGCCGAAAAAACAAAACGCCGTAAAGACGGCGTTTTGTATCAATAAAGTGCGTTTTAAATTTCTTCTAACGGCTTGTCTTTTGCTTGTTGTTCTAACTTGCTTTGTAAGTACTCAGGCGACTGAGTATTTCGAGCAAGTGCACTGTATGCTGCAGGTACCACGAATAAGGTAAGTAAGGTTGCAACAATAACACCAGTAAACACCACCACACCAATTACCATGCGGCTTTCTGCACCTGGGCCACTTGCAAGAACTAGCGGTACCGAGCTCATCACTGTGGTCAATGAGGTCATAATAATTGGGCGTAAACGCTGCGTAGCAGCTTGGCTAATCGCTTCGTTAAACTCAACGCCTTTATCGCGCAGTTGGTTGGCGAACTCAACAATCAAGATACCGTTTTTCGCACTTAAACCTATCAGCATTACAATACCAATTTGGCTGTAAATATTAAGAGTAAGTCCGGTGTACCACAAACCAAATAATGCTCCCACTAAACCAAGTGGCACAGTAAGCATGATCACAAATGGGTGAATAAAGCTTTCAAACTGGGCTGCAAGTACCAAAAAGGTGACTGTCAGTGCCAGAATGAATACATAGGTCATTGCCGACGCGCCTTCATAGAACAGCTGCGATTCACCCTTGTAGTCAATTGCACCGTCGATGTCGTTTTCTTCTGCTGCTACTTGATTTAAGAAGTTAAGCGCTTCTTCTAGGGTATAACCATCTGCTAAGTTCGCACTTAACGTAATTGCGCGCATACGGTTATAACGGTTTAAACGCGATGCAGTGGCTTCTTCTTTTAAGCTAATTAAGCTATCAAGCGGTACTAATTCGCCACTGCGTGATTTTAAATAGATATTTGAGATATCAGTCGGATTAGCAAAGTCTTCTTTGGTGCCTTTTAAAATCACATCGTATTCTTCACCACGGTCGATAAAGGTCGTTACGCGGCGTTGCCCTAACATGGTTTCGAGTGTGCGTCCCACATCAGATACAGAAACCCCTAAATCTGCGGCTTTGTTTTTATCAATGTTGATTAAAAACTGCGGGAACGTTTCTTTGTAATCATGATCGATTCTTACCAAGCCTGGGTTTTTCTCAGCGCGCTTAATAATACGGTCTCGCCAATCGGCTAGTTGGTCGTAATCGTTACCTTGCAGTACAAATTCAATCGGACGAGATGAACCGCCGCCACCAATACCACGGCGCATAATGGCAAACGCACGCACATCAGTCACTTCAGTCATTTTACCGCTGATTTCGTCCATCACTTCCCAGGTTGAGCGCTTACGCTTATCCCAGTCAGCCATACCTATGATAGCAACACCACCTTGACCACCCCAGCCCGGCACACGAACAAGCACTCGGCTCAATTCACCAGACTCAGAGTAAGGCATTAAACGTTCTTCAATTTTAGCCATGTTTGCAGCGTTATTTTCATAACTTGCGCCCTCAGGACCACTCATCATGATAAAGAAAGTACCGCGGTCTTCTTTTGGCGTAAGTTCTGAAGGCACTTTTTGAAACAGCATAAAGCTGGCAACACCAGCCAAAATCATAGTCAGTAGCAAGCTCCATTTACGGCTCATATTTGAAGCCAGCGAGTTACGATAGGCGTTTTCGATTTTGTTAAAGGTTCTATCCATCCACTGGCTAAATTTGCTTTCTTTTTCTGAAGCTTTCAATACTTTAGAGCAAAGCGCTGGAGAAAGTGTTAATGCCGTAATACTAGAGAAGAACACTGCAGCGCTAACTGCCATCGCAAATTCCGTGAATAGGGCACCAATACGGCCATCCATAAACACTAGCGGCACGAACACCGCAATCAGTACGAGGGTGGTGGCAATAATCGCAAAGCCAACTTCACGGGCACCACGAAATGCAGCAAGCAGTGGTGGTTCACCCAGCTCTATACGGCGGTGAATATTCTCAAGCATTACAATCGCATCATCCACTACCAAACCGATAGCAAGCACGAGTGCCAGAAGAGTTAACAAGTTGATTGAGTAACCCATAGCGAGCAAGAACATAAAGCTACCCACTAACGCCACTGGTACGGTTACAGCAGGCACTAGGGTTGCGCGAATATTGCCTAAGAATAGGTAAATAACCAATACAACCAGCGCCATTGAAATCCCAAGGGTCCTATATACTTCATCAATCGATTCTTTGATGAAAATTGATGAGTCATAGCTGTCTTGAATGGTGGTACCTTCTGGCAGGTTACGCTTAATTTTTTCAAGCTCAGCGCGGGCATTATCAACCACGGTTAGGGTATTGGCTTTGGCTTGCTTGACGATACCCAAACCAATCATATTACGGCCATTACCACGGAATAAGCTTTCGTCGTCAGCAGCTTCTAAGTGAACATCAGCCACTTCACCTAAACGAACTAAATAGCCATCATCGCCACGTTTGATCACTAAGTTTCTAAAATCTCGCTGATCTTTATAACTACGCGCGGTACGTACTGTAAAATCACGGTCGATAGATTCGATTTCACCGGCGGGCAATTCAACGTTTTCAGTGCGTAAGGTGTTTTCAATATCGCTACTGGTAATACCGCGTGCAGCCATCGCTTTACGGTTTAACCAAATTTTCATGGCGTATTTACGCTCGCCACCCACGCGTACGTTAGAGACACCATCAACAACGGCTAATCGGTCAACAATAAAGCGCTGTGCGTAATCAGATAACTGCAATGAATCCATAGTCGTACTGTTTAGTACGAACCAGGCAATTGGGCTTTCATCACTGTTTGATTTAGAGACCTCTGGTGGGCGAACTTGCTCTGGTAAGCTATCAAGGGCACGGGCTACACGTTCGCGTACATCGTTTGATGCGGCATCGATATCGCGGCTGATATTAAACTCAATGGTGATGTTTGAGCGACCATTTCGGCTCGACGAGTTAATACTTTTAATGCCTTCGATACCCGAAATGCGGTTTTCGAGTACTTGGGTGATTTTAGTTTCAATAATCTCTGCGCTGGCGCCGGTGTAATCAGTGCTCACACTAACAATCGGTGTTTCAATATCTGGGTATTCACGCAGGGGGAGCATAGAAAATGCCACCAAACCAAAGGTAAGTAACAACAGGTTTATTACGATCGCAAAGACCGGGCGTTTAACGCTAGTATCAGTAATTTTCATGGTTTAGCCTTTGATACTTACTTTGCTGCCAGTACGGATCTTAATGATGCCTTCAGTCACGACTTGCTGACCATTTTCAAGGCCTTTATCAATAGCTACCCAGCCATTGTGACGACCCGCTACATGTACTTCGACTTTGTTAGCAACGCCATCTTCAATTTGGAACACGTAGTGTTTGTCTTGCTGAGGAATGACGGCTTTCTCTGGTACCATTAGCGCTTGGTTTGAGCTTAACTCTAATGCTGTATTTAACAGCATGCCTGGGCGTAATAGGCCTTTTTCATTGATAAAGCTTGCTGTCACTTCAACGCTACGAGTGACTGAATCGATACGCGAGCTAATGTGGGTCACTTTACCGTTGAAGGTTTTTTCTGGGTAAGCATCATTTTGCGTCATCACTTTCATACCCAGTTGTAACTGCGCTAGGTATTTTTCTGGCACTTTAAAGTCGACTTTAATGATGCTGATATCATCAAGGGTGGTGATGTTTGTAGTATTGCTAACATAAGTACCAATTGAAATCTCGCGCTTGCCAAGTAAGCCAGAAAACGGTGCTTTAATCGTCATTTCTGCTAGCTTGGTTTTGGCGCTCTCAAGCTGCGCCTCGGTTGCATCAACACGTGAAAGCTGCTCTTCTAGTAAAGATTTAGCCGTTGATTGTGAGCGTGATAGTTCAGTGAGACGCTCAAGTTGACGGCGCTCTTCGCGTAAATTAATGCTTAGCTCTTTAACTGCTAATTCTTCTTCTTGAGACTGTAACTGAACCAGTTTTTGACCTTTACTGACTAAGTCGCCATCATTGAAAAATATATCGGTAACATAATCGTTTTGCGCACTGCGAATATAGATCGCTTGGTTAGCACGAGCACTACCTATTGCTTCTATGAGCACAGCATTTTCTTCAGATGTGACAGTGTGAGCTGCTACTTGAGTTGCAGCGCCTGAGAAGTTGCTCTGCTCACCTTGGCTCGAAGGAAGGTATAAGTAAATGCATAACCCTAGAAAAAGGGTAATAATAAAAGGGAATAGTGCCTTACCAGATTGTGTAGAGTACATCGTCGTGTTACCAGAAATTTAGTTGAGTGTAGTGTACAAAATTAGTACGTGCCACGTATGTCAGGTATCTCATAAATTTGTGCATTTAGCGTAAAAGTGAAAAGTTATGCTAATTTGTTCCTTTATTGTGACAAAATAAGAAAGGTTTAGAATGAGTAAAGCACCAAAGTGTAATTATTGTTTAACGCTCAGAAAAATAATATTGGTCACAATTGTGATGTTTATTTTTTACTTCTCTGTTTATGGATAAAAATCTTCCTGCACTAAAAGTGCGTGCTCAATCATCTCGCCATGGCAGTGAGTTTTTAATTGTTGGTGGAATAGGGTTAATCATTATTATGCTGGTTAACTTATTGAGACCCGGTGAAATTAGCATTGTTGAGATTTTTTTAGCCACAACCTGCATAGCGGCAATTTTTATTGGCTTTTTAAAAACTCAAGAACCATACTTTAGCTTAACTTTTACTCAGAATTTGCTTATTTATCATCATAAGATTGGGAATTGGCAGTTAAATCGTGCTAATTTTCATCATAGTGGTATACCAAAAGTGGAACAGGGCTTAGAATACCTTGAGTTAAATGCCGTTGGTATTAAACTCAATAACATAGATGAATTTTTAACACAGATTCACCCAAGAATTGCCGGACGATTACTTATCGAGCAACGTCATTTATTTATGCAAGTCATTCAAAAGTATTGCAAAAATGGTGATTGCCCATCAGAATGGTTAATAGAAGAGACGGACTACACGGCCCCTAGTGGTCAGATTTATAAAGGATTGATTGCCATGTTTGCCAATCGTACGCAACATTTAAGGCAGTTGACAGGATACGATTTACTATTACCTGCCAATGTTCTTAATGTTGATATTTGGCAATTCAGTGCTGATTTGAATCGTTGGAAACTGAACCCTAAAGAGTTTTTAGAGGCTCGCTTACAGAAAAGTAAGCTATAGGCGGCAGTTATGTAGTAGGAAAAGACTATGAGTCAAGAACGTTCTTTTATTAAAAGCGGTCGAAACACAATTATACATAAAGATAAGAAACTCGATTTAGTGGTTGTGAATGGTGAGAACCATCCGCGCATTAAAGTTACTCAAAATGGTTTAGAGCCGTTTAAAGAAGACCTGCCAAAAAATCGTCGCGAGGCTAAAGAGCGTTATTTAGAAATGGTGTATGTATCAAGCCCAGATGTATTTGCAGAAGAAAAACGTTTGTTGTTTATCCAAGCTCTAGATGGCAGAGAATACAAAGTAGATTACAGTAAAATAGGCACCAAGCTCTTCGTACGTATCCACCAAGAAAGTTATTTATAACCCCAAGTTTGGCATTTTAATTGCTAGTTGTTAGTTTATTTGGCAGCCGGTTATTGCCGGCTTTGTATTTTAAGGTGGTATTCATGAGATTAGTGCCTCTTAGCCTAATAGCATTAACAACATTAACAGCTTGTGGTGGTGGCGGTTCGAGTGATTCGAATACAATCGCAGCGACAGTTAATGCTGGTTCAGATCAACAAATTATTGAAAAAAGTGAATTTACTGTCTCAGCTAAAGGCTCTCCTGCAGATGGTACCTTTACCTGGGAGCGCGTCAGTGGCCCCGCAGTAGAAGGTTTTCCTGCCGAAGGTGCTGAACAAACCATTACAGCTCCTGATATTAAACTTAACTCAGAACTTGTTTTAAAAGTAAATTACCAAACCGACGATGGGCAACTTGTTTCCGATCAGGTCAGTATTTTTATTACCTCGAATAATCAACTGCCAGTTGCAGTGATCACCCAAACTGCGCCAGAAGAGTTACCGTCAAAATATAATGATGTGATCACATTAAGTGGCGAAGAATCTGTTGATATAGATGAAAACGGTACAGTTGACAGTTATTTATGGACTCAACTTGATGGCCCTGATTTAACGGCTGACAACTACAACAACCAAACCATTAGCTTTACTCACCCACTACTTGAATCAAATACAGCGGTGACATGGCGTTTAACTGTAACCGATGATGAAGGTGGCTCAGCAAGTACTGAGGCGTCGTTCACCTTAAACAAAACGGTTGAGGTAATTATTGCTGATGCAGGTGTTGATCAGCAGGTTATCGAGTTTGATACCGTAACCCTTGATGCCAGCAATAGTGAAATTGTGACGGCAACAAAATCATGTTTTTGGCAGCAATTAACGGGCGATACCGTGACGTTGGCAAACCAGAACCAATGTATCACGACGTTTGTAGCCCCTGATGTTGATACCGATTCAGAGCTTAGTTTTGAAGTTACCGTGACAGACAGTAAATCGCGTAGCGACACAGATACAGTGATTATTGATATTAGCCCAAAACCACTGGGGTTAATTAACGATACCGGGATGAGTGATTGCTACAACAATTCGCAAAAAATTAATTGCAGCAGCGAAGACTTCCCAAGCCAAGACGCAGATATAGGTCGTGACAGCGTCGCAAATCAGCTCGATAAAGTCGGCCTAGGTGATTTGGCATTTGATTTTACTAAGATGAATGAGTTTGCTGACGAACTTCCAGATGATGCGACTAGCTTTAGTTGCGTACGCGATAATGTAACTGGGCTTATTTGGGAAGTAAAAGAAGCCAGTTCAACATTGCCACCGGCAACCTCCGAGCGTGCAGCATCAAATCATTATACTTGGTATTTAAATGGTTCAAGCGGTGTGCAAACGGGGAGTGTACAAGGGGCTGCGGGCTCTACCTGTCCAAGCACCAGTGACTGTGGCCTACAAACTTACATTAATGATGTAAACAGCAGCGATTTTTGCGGTGGTACAAACTGGCGTGTGCCAACTTACACCGAGTTATTAGGGTTATTAGATTATGCCAAGCAAGGTGAGTCTACGTTACTTAACAGTGACTTCTTCCCAAATCAACCAAGTGATACTCAGTTAAGCACTGGTAGCAGTTCATTTATGCCTTATTGGACTTCGCAAACCGCGGCAGACGGTACAAGTTTATCGCAAGCTTATATTATCGATATGAGTAGTGCTAATGATTTAGCGTATCCGAAAAGTAACACCGCCTTTGTGCGCTTAGTTAGAACGCCAGGAGAGTAATATGCGAAAGTTACCATTAATTACAGCACTTACTGTTATTGCTCTTCAATCGGGTTATGCCGCTGCGCAAGTATGTTATAGCGCTGTCAATGAAACGACTCCTGATAGCCGCTTTGTTATTAACGAAGATGGCACAGTGAGCGACAGCGAAACAGGTCTAATGTGGCAACGTTGTACGTTTGGTCAAAGCTACAACGCTGAAACGGATACGTGTGAAGGTAATAGTCAGCAGCTTACTTGGGGCGAAGCTTTACGCGGGGCTGAAAATGCAACCTTTGCTGATTACAGCGATTGGCATGTGCCAAATGTTAAAGAGTTAGCCAGTATTTTAGAGCATAGTTGTGTGCAGCCTAGTATCAACGAAAACGCATTTTTATCGACTAAGCTGCAAAACTATTGGAGTAGCACTTCAGGGATCAGTCGTACTGATCTAGCTTGGGTGTACCAGTTTGATAAAGGCATCAACAGTCTTCACGCAAAAACGTCCGATGTTTATTTGCGTTTAGTGCGCTACGAAAAGTAACCTTTAATAATCTCTAACCGCGCTTGCTCAAGCGCGGTTTTTATTTCTGCGCCTTTAATACCTTGCGCAATAAACTGTTGCGGGTTAACAGCTCGTGCTTGGGTGGCTGCGTTTTTGAGAGAGTCATAACAAACTACAGGCTGTTGGTGACTAACTTCTAATGCTTTGAGTACTTGCTCAAAACGTTCAGGGCGACGCCATAAATCAAGTTGATTAAAGCAAGCAAAAACGGCCTCGCTAGTCGGCTTTTCTGCACTTAAACTTGTTTGATGAGTTTGACTAAACAGCGCTAAATCGCGCACTTCATTAGGTAAGCGTATGTTGCTAGCTATCGCTTTTATCTCATTGTTTGAAAGCGCTAAGGTAACTTGGCTGAATAATAACGCAGTGTCACTAATTTGTTGTTCATTCGCATAGGCAAAGCGAGCTTGTAAGGTACGGTAAAGCTCATCACACCATTTACTTTCAAGCTCAGGGCTAATTACATACAGGCCATGGATGCTGGCAAGTACATTTAGAAACTCGCTAAATGCGCCATCACTGAGAGATTTTTCGCATTCTAACCAAACGCGTTCAGCAGTTAGCGTGTTCAGTTCACCGGCTTTAACCATCTCGGTTAATAGTGACTGGGTTTCTGGGGCGATAGTAAAGCCTAGGTAATGATAACGAGCAGCAAAACGGGCTACTCGCAATATGCGCAAAGGGTCTTCACTAAAGGCATCGGAGACATGACGTAAGACACGATTCTCAAGGTCTTGTTGGCCAGAAAAAGGGTCAACTAAGCTACCATCTTGTGCTTGAGCAATGGCGTTTACGGTGAGATCTCGACGAGTTAAGTCTTGCTCTAATGTGACATCCGGCGCGAAATCACAAATGAAGCCAGTGTAACCTTGACCTTGTTTTCGCTCGGTGCGCGCCAGCGCATATTCTTCTTTACTTTGTGGGTGTAAAAATACCGGAAAATCTTTACCAACTTGTTGATAGCCTTGGTTGATAAGTTGTTCAGGCGTTGCACCAACCACCACATAATCGCGTTCTTTAACGTCACGACCAAGTAGGGCGTCTCTGACTGCGCCACCGACTAAATAAACCTGCATAAAACACCTATAATTTTACCTTTTCGCTATTTTACGTTATTTAACCAATAAAATGTAAACAAGGTTTTAAGTAGCGATGTTTTTTGCCATTATAGACCGTGATTTTAAACGCAAGGAATAACACGGTGTATTTAAGCTATTTTGGCTTGTCAGAAAAACCCTTTTCGATTGCCCCAAATCCTGAGTATTTATTTCTTAGTGAGCGCCACAAAGAGGCATTAGCGCACCTTACCTATGGATTAGGTGAAGCGGGAGGCTTCGTATTATTAACAGGCGAAGTGGGTACAGGTAAAACAACACTAACAAGAAGCCTGCAAGAGCAGTTACCTGAAAACACGCAAGTGGCACAAATTCATAACCCAGCTTTGTCACAGCTTGAGCTGCTTGCCAGTATTTGTGACGAATTAAAGATTGAGTATGACAGCGCGAATGCGACTCTGAAGACGCTTACTGATGTGATTAAAAAGCACCTTGAGGCAAATAATCAAGCGGGCGGTCATACCATTTTAATTATTGATGAAGCTCAATTACTCGCCCCTGATGTGCTAGAGCAATTGCGCCTGTTAACCAATATCGAAACAGATCATAAAAAGCTACTGCAAATTGTGTTAGTAGGGCAACCGGAACTTCAAGAGTTATTAAAACGCACTGAATTAAGGCAGCTTGCCCAGCGCATTACGGCTCGTTATCACTTATTGCCACTTACTGAAGGGCAGGTGTTTGCCTATGTTAAGCATCGTTTATTTAAAGCGGGGACAGAGCAAGCCTTGTTCTCAGGGGATGCGTTAAAAGCGATTTATCAGGTTACTCAAGGGGTGCCGAGATTAATCAATTTGTTGTGTGAGCGGTGCCTCGTTGGTGCGTTTTCACAGCAAAAGCTAAGTATCGACAGTGAGCTTGTAATGCTCTCTGCTGCTGAGGCTCTTCCTCCAACCAGTACCCCTGTTGCAACAGTAACAAATAAAGAGCCGAGTTATGTTTGGCTTTACCCAGTTTCATTTTTAGCCGTATTAGGAATGGGTATTGGTTTATCCTACCTAATATAACGAGTGTTCATTTATGTCCTTATTATTAGATGCAATTAAACAGTCTGATCAGCATGCACAAACTGCTTTAGATCATGACCAAGCCGCTCTTGCGCTCAAACAACAGCAAGAATTAACGCGCTATCGCCGTTTGGCCTTTTCATTTGGCCTATTACTGGCGGCGATATTAACCCTTATGGCAGGTTTTTCGATTGGTAAATGGTTACAGCAAACTAAAGTTGCTGAGCAGCCAAAGGTTGTTAATAACAGTAATGAAGCCGCAGAAAGCGTTGCGACTGAAGTTGAGGCAAACCCTGAAACACAACAACCAACGATGCAACAGCAAGTAGCACAAAGCCAAACCCCGCAAGTGACCAATAACTCAGGGCAATCACCTGCCATGCCACAAGGGCAAGTGCAACAATCTGTACCGCAACAAATGATGCAGCAGACTCCAGTGCAAGGTCAGCAATATCAGTGGGTGCAAGTACCTGTCAATTCAGCCCCTGTGTATGCTAATCAAGGTTATCAAGTTCAGCCTCAGTACCAGCAGCAAGCTATGTATCAAAATCAGCCAGTGTATCAATCACAGCCACAGTTTTCGCAGCCAATGCAGCAAATCAATCCGCAGCAAATGAGCAGTAATGGCATTGATTTAAGTAAATATAAGGTGCTAGGCAAGCCGCTTGATGGTCAGCCAAGTCAACCAGCTTCTCAACCATCAACAAATGATGAATTAAGAGATGTGCCAGATACATTGAAAGATGCCTTTGCTAAAGCAGTTGAAGATGTTGATAACAAACATAGTGTTGATATTACCCGTAGCACAAAAAACACGTCTTATGCAGAGCCTATTGAGCTTTTGCCAGATGCATTACAAAGCCTTATTCCTACCATTAAATACCAAGCGCATATTTATGCTTCAGAAACATCGAAGCGCTGGATTAAGTTAAATGGTCGTGAGTTATATGAAGGCGATAACATCGGCGTGTTATCAGTAATTGAAATTACCCCAGAGCAGAGCTTATTAAGTTACGATGGCTATGAGTTTACCTTAAAAGCATTACAAGACTGGCCTGAATAGCCAGTCCTGAGCTTAAGGGATTAAGGTAAAATTGAGTTCTTAAAAAAGCGGATCAGGTCGATGTTGAACTCAGTCGGCCTGACGGCGGCTTCTAAACTGTCGTGACAGCGACTATTTGCTAAGTTTATATCCTGTATTTCGGTATAGCGTGCATGTTTAGCGTTATAGAACACTTTAACTTGAGGTTTTAAAGGGCTAGTAGGGTTACTGTGAGTGACCACACCTAATTTTTGGCTTTCAAGTTTCACTAAGGTGCCGACTGGGTGAACACCGATGCACTGAATAAACTTAGTGACTAGGTCTCCGTCAAAGCTATCGGGGCAGCCATCTTTGAGTATCTTAAATGCCTTAATTGGCTCCATACCAGCTTTATAGACCCGCTCTGCGGTTAATGCATCATAAACATCAACAATCGAAGCCATACGTACGTACAAGCTAATCTCTTCAGCACTTTTACCAAATGGGTAGCCACTGCCGTCTAAGCGTTCGTGATGGAAGCCTGCTATATCAACAGCAATTCCGCTCAAGCCTGCTTGTTCTAAAATTTCTTTACTAAAACGAGCATGGTCTTGAATAGTTTGGTATTCGGCATCGGTTAATTTGCCGGGTTTATTGAGTATTTCATCGGGAATATTTATCTTGCCAATATCGTGCAGTAAAGCACCGGTCGCAAGCTCCTCAATAATGGTTTTTTCGATACCTAAGTGTTTAGCAAAGATACTAATTAAAATCGAAACATTGATTGAATGTTCAAGTAGATAAGTATCTTTGTCACGCATACGGGTGATACAAGCAAGCGCATCTTGGTTACGAAAAACCGAGTCAATAAATCCAGTCGCGAGCTCTTGAAAAGGGGCAATATCAATTTTGTTGCCATTACGAATATCGTCAAAGGCTTTACTTTGTAATGATCTTGCTTCGTTATATAAGTTATTGGCTTTAGTCATTTCTGCTGACACACTGTGAGTGGTGTGCCAAGGATCGAAAGCGGCTGCGTCTCCTACTGGTTGCGGATTGTGTTGCTGCTCAACCACTTTATTGTCACTGTCTAAGGTCAGTGTTTTGTCTGGATCGATCGCAATTTCTAATATGCCAGCTTTGATCAGCTTGTCTATACTTCCCTGTGTTTTAACCCAACCTTGGTTTTTTATACGGATCTTGCCTGTTTGTTTTGTCACGCTCTGTACAAACATGCCCGGCTTAAGTTGATTGATAGGAAGTGTTTTCAAGACCTTTACTTCTAAACGACTACAATAATATAAAATTAGCAGAAAGTTCGTGTATCAGTAAATAATAATAGTAAAAAGGAGGGGTTTTTATGGCTGTAAACAAAAAGCCCTCGACTAGCGAGGGCTTTCTCATTTAGTTATTGCAATACAACTTACTCGTCGTCTTCAACCAAGGTCATTAGTGATGTGTTACCACCTGATGCGGTTGTATCAACGCTGATTGTTTTCTCAGTCAGTAAGCGCTTGATTAGTGTGTCGTAGTACTCAGAGCTGATCACTGGCAGGATTGCACCTTTACGTTGTGCTAGCTGCTGGCTAAAGTAGCCTAAACGTGATGAGCGAGCTGCAACAACCGCACCTGCAAGGTGAGGGTGCGCTAAGATAGCTTGTAACTGATTAGGTTTAGCAACTTGGAAAACACCTTCAGCGATACCTGTAGAGATAAACTTGTCTCTGAATGCAACCGCTTCGTCAAAGAATAACTCAGAAGCAACCGTGATTACCGTGTTACCTGCAGCAAGTGCTGTGATAATCGAAATTGCCCAGAAGTTAAATGACGTACTCTTATCTGCATAACAAACCACACAACCACGAGGCTCTAAGTGAAGTGTGTTTGACTCACCCGTTGGCCCAGGCAACACAGTGTGCTTACGCATGTGTTTTTCAAGACGGTTAAGTTGCGCACGAGCATCAGCTAGCGTTAATGCTAAGTCATCGGCAAGCTCGTCAATAATTTCTACAGTCGCTACTTTTGCAAGTAATTGACGTACAGCTGAAACTCGGTCGTTTAGTGGTGTCGCACGCCAGATCTTCTCATCGCGTAATGAGTTATCCATTAGCTTAGCAACTTGCTCAGCTGCACCTGAATAGTGGTGAGTATCTAACTCATCAGGTGTTAGGTTAGTCATTTGTACGTTATCTGGTGATGCTTTTTCTTTCACTAGACGTTGTAGGTAGTTAGGGCCACCCGCTTTAGGACCAGTACCAGATAAACCACGGCCACCGAAAGGTTGTACGCCAACAATCGCACCGATCATATTACGGTTGATGTAAACGTTTCCTGCACGTGACATTTTCGCTAGGTATTCACAGCGCTCTTCGATACGTGAATGCACACCCATCGTTAAGCCAAAGCCCGTGCCATTGATTTGGTCAATCACGTTATCAAGCTCTGTGCCTTTAAAGCGGATGATATGTACACAAGGACCAAATACTTCGCGCTTAAGTACAGATAAATCTTTGATTTCGTATAAACGAGGCGCAAAGAAGTAAGCACCATTTTCACTGTTATCAGGAATAGCACACTCATAGTGAAGTGTTGCATTACCTTTTAAGTATTCGACGTGGTCACTTAAGTTTTTAAGTGCTTTTTCGTCGATAACCGGACCGATATCCGTTGAAAGTAATGATGGGTCACCAACATGAAGTTCTTTTAAAGCGCCTTTGAGCATCTCAATGATGCCATCTGCAACGTCTTCTTGTAAGAACAACACACGTAGCGCAGAACAACGTTGACCAGCACTTTGGAAACCTGAACTGATCACATCATCAACAACTTGCTCTGGTAGAGCGGTTGAATCAACGATCATACAGTTTTGACCACCGGTTTCAGCAATAAGCGGTACTTGAATATCATTACGCGCAGCCAATGTTTGCGAAATAACAGTACCGGTTTCTGTAGAACCTGTGAACATAACAGCTTGAATACGCTCATCAGGAACGATTGTTTTACCTACTTCGCTACCACGTGCAATAACAGGTTGTACAACGTGCTCTGGTAAGCCAACAGATAGCATAAGTTCAATGGTACGAAGTGCAATTAAGCTTGTTTGCTCAGCAGGTTTAGCAATAACTGTGTTACCTGTCACGATTGCCGCAGCAACTTGACCTAGGAAGATTGCAAGTGGGAAGTTCCATGGGCTGATACATAAGATCACACCACGTGCTTCAAAACGCTCATCTTCAGAAAGTTCCTCAGCGCGTGCAGCGTAGTAGCGGCAGAAATCCACTGCTTCACGAACTTCATCGATACCATCTTGAGTTACTTTACCTGCTTCTTTGATACACAGTGCCACTAACTCATCGTGGTGACGCTCTAAGATATCAGCAACACGGCGTAATAGGTTTGCGCGCTCTTTTACTGGCGTTTGTGACCATGACTCAAATGCTTTTTCTGCATTTTCTAAAAGTGCAGTCATTTCGTCTGAAGATTGTAGCTTCACATGACCAATGATTTCTTTGTGATTCGCAGGGTTCTTCACCGGAAGAGAGCCTTCTGGCACATCGCTTAATTCAATGCGGTGCTCAGCAAACCAGGTATCAAGGTTTTCTTTAAATGGTGTGATTACATTGATATCAGTTAAGTCCATGCCTTTTGAATTAGCACGTTCTTCACCGTATAAATCAATTGGCATCTTAATTTGCGTGTTGTACTTGTTACGTAAACCTTGCAGTGTTTCTACAGGGTCAGGTAACAGTGATTCAACAGGCTTAGTGGTATCAACAATCGCATTTACGAATGATGAGTTAGCACCGTTTTCTAATAAGCGACGTACTAAGTAGGCAAGTAAGTCTTCGTGTTGACCCACTGGTGCGTAAACACGACATTGAATTTTTTCTTGGCTTACGATTTGGTCGAATAACGACTCACCCATACCGTGTAGGCGTTGGAATTCAAAACCTTCGTTGTCACCTTTTGCAACTTCTAAAATAGTTGCCGCAGTGTAGGCGTTGTGTGTAGCAAATTGCGGGTACAGTACATCACGTGCTTCAAGTAGTTTAATAGCACAGGCTTTGTAAGAAACGTCTGTGGTCGCTTTACGCGTGAATACCGGGTAGTGATCTAAACCATCTTGTTGAGTGGTTTTGATTTCTGTATCCCAGTATGCGCCTTTTACCAGACGAACCATTAGTTTACGACCAACGCGACGAGCTAGCTCTGCAACCCATTCAACGACAAAAATAGCGCGTTTTTGGTATGCTTGAACTGCTAAACCAAAGCCGTTCCAGTTACCTAAATCGTCATCACTGAATACCGCTTCAATAACATCTAAAGAGATATCTAAGCGGTCAGCTTCTTCAGCATCAACAGTAAAGCCGATATCGTAGCTTTTCGCTGCAAGCGCAAGTTCTTTTAACTTAGGTACGATTTCAGCAATAACACGTTCACGATGTGTGAACTCATAGCGTGGGTGAATCGCAGAAATTTTAACTGAGATACCAGGGCTCTTGATTGGACCACGGCCATTTGCTGCTTTACCAATTGCGTGGATAGCTGTCATGTAGCTGTTGAAGTAACGCTCTGCATCTTTCATTGTGCGTGCGCCTTCACCTAGCATATCGTATGAGTATACGTAGCCTTTTTGCTCTTTATCGGCTGCACGTTCAATCGCTTCGTTGATAGTACGACCCATAACGAATTGCTTACCCATGATCTTCATCGCGAAGTTCACAGATTTACGAATAACAGGCTCACCTAAACGACCAATTGTTTTTTTAAGAACACCGAATTGCTGCTCTTTTGATTTGTCGCTGTAGTTAACCATTTTACCGGTTACTAACAGACCCCAAGAAGAGGCGTTTACAAATAAAGAATCGCTGCTACCTAAATGCGAGCTCCAGTCACCTTTAGCAAGTTTGTCACGAATTAGTGACTCTTGCGTTGCTTTATCTGGAACACGTAATAGTGCTTCTGCAAGACACATTAATACAACGCCTTCTTCACTCGAAAGTGAGAATTCATTTAGTAATGCATCTACACCGCTTTGACCATCCTGATCGCGACGGATATTTAAAACCATTTGACGAGCACGTTCCCACGCTCGGCTACGCGCTTTCACGCCTACTTCAGCCAAAGGCAAAATATGATCAATAACCGCATTTTCGTCAATACGGTAGAAATCACGGATCTTTTGTCTAATTGGACATTCAGTTGTCAAATCGCCATTAAATAGCATATGTAACCCTCTGGTATGTGGAGTCTAGAAATGAACTTATTGCATTTCTTACCATTGATATAATTCGTGCATTCTAATTAAAATCCAGCAGAATATGCTGGTTAAATTTTTCGATTTACGATAATTTACAGGGCATACCGTTAACTTAGCCGCATAAAATTCTGTTATGACCAGTCCGAATAGATTACGCATGTTAGATCGCATCGATTTAGCAATTTTAGACGCTCTGCAAAAAAATGGCAGAATATCGAACGTAAACCTCGCAAAACAGGTAAATCTGAGCCCAAGCCCGTGTCTAGATCGTGTAAAACGTTTAGAGCAAGAAGGCTACATCGAAGGCTATTACGCAAAGCTTAGCGAAGCTAAACTTAACCAGAGCTTGTTAGCACATGTACAGGTCTCGTTGGTGACCTCGAATACATCGGTATTTAAAGTGTTTCGCGAATATATATTGAATATTCCACAAGTAGTTGAATGCGACATGGTCGCTGGTGGCTATGACTACCTATTAAAAGTACGGGTCTCAGATATGGATGAATATCGCCAAGTACTGGGTGATTTAGTTGATATTCCTGGAGTGGGTACGCATCACACCTATATGGTGATCGAAAAAATAAAACAGGACACAGGCCTTAGATTCGATATTTAACGTAAGGAAACCGAGTGGTTTCCTATACTTCTGTAGCACTGAACGAACGGCGCTACAGTTCATACAACTAACCTAATTGATGTTAATTTTTGATAGTTTTGCTTTGAGTGTTGCCAGCATCGAATCGACAGAACTGTCTTCCTGATTAAGCCCTTCCATGAGCGTCATAAAGTAAATATCAATAATGATATCTGCATCTAAAGCGGTTGCTTTATTGTCATTGATCAGGCGCTTTTTGAATGCTTTAAGCTGCGGTTCAAGCTCGTTCTGTTGCCACATAATTTCTTTAAATAACTCTCGGCTAAACTCCTTTTTTGCAAGGTAAAACTCATAAAGAAAACAAGCGTAATGGTACATTCTATCTGTCGCTGTAGTACTCGAATCTGAGTGTTTAGCGCGGCTTAGAATATCTTCTAGTTCACTCTCAAAACTGTATTTAAGAATCTCAACTTTAGTCGCAAAGTGACTAAATACTGTGCCATTGGCGACATTAGCTGCTCTTGCAATATCTCGTGTGCTGGTCTGGTGGTAACCGAGCTCTGAAAAAAGCTGCCATGAGGCTGTAAGTATCTGTTGTTTTGTTTGCTCTTTTTTGGTCACTGAATACTCCAATTTTTATGCTATTTAACCAGAAATTAAAAAAAACTCAATCAAAGGTGTTGTAAATTGAGCGCGCTCAATATTAAAATGAGCGCGCTCAACTAAATGGATGGTTGCACTATGAATAAATTAAAACGCTTAATTGGTTATGTATTATTCGTACCTGGTATTTGCTTTTATAGCTTTATCTTAGGCCCTCTGCTTATTGCAGTGCTATTGCCTGGAGGCTTGATATTGTTATTGCTTATCTTAGGTTACAAAGAGGGGTTTTTAGTGTTAAAGCAAGAAGTGTTTAATACTCTTAGACAAAAATGCTCTTGAGTAAAAAGTGGATAAGTTTAAAAAAATAAACCCTGCAAAATGCAGGGTTTATTTTTTCAAAATGGTGAGGAGGTTTATGCCCAGCCGTCGTAACGTTTACGGCGAGATAACACCACGGTTAGGATAATACCAAGTAGTAAGCCGATGAACGCAATTGCGCCGCCATAAGTTAATAACTGACGTTTCTCTTTGGCACTGGCTGTTTGCTTAGCATTACGCTCAGACTCAATAGTACTTTTAAGTGCTTCAATTTGCTTGCTAAGCGCTAGGTTTTGCTCTGTTAGTGATTTGTTCTGCTCTTGTAGTTGTGGTAGTTCAATTTCAGCTTGGCGAAGCTGTTCTTGCATTACCGTCATGTCGTTATTCAGCGCTTGAAACTGTTGTTGAATACCTGCGTTTTCAGTAACAAATTTTGACTCTACCCAACCTTCACGATCTTTATCATCACGAATTTTAAAGTAGCCATTATCTTCACCCGACAATAACACTATTTGTGTGCCTGCATCGACTGAACCTAAAATGCGGTAGTTTTTGCTTGGACCTGAGTGCATAAAGGTGTACAGGTTATCGACTATGTAGGCGGTGTTTTGGCTGTCGCTGCTTGGTGCTTCTTCTGCGTAGCTAATAAAAGAGGTGGCCGCAAGAAGCAACCCAAAAATACACTGTTTTAACATCAATCTACCTTGTTAATGTGATCTTGCCTAGGAGTGGCTAAATTTATAATTTCTTTATGTATAGAGATAGTAGGGATTTCAACTATTAATAGCAAGGCTGATATTGTAATCCGTGCGTGGGCTTAACCGCAAAAAACAGGAAAAAATTTGCATTAACAGTCTGCTTTGTTTATTTTGATCACTTATTTATTTTAAATGTACTCCGCAAAGCGAATGGATACTGAGATAGAACTGAAGTTTTTGGTGTCAGATGCCGTTGTTCCACTGATCCCCGCATTAATTACCCAATTTGCAAAAACCGTTACCAATAAACCGTCACGCAATTTACAAAATGCTTATTACGATACGCCAAGCCGAGAATTACGTGCTTTAGATATTGGCCTTCGTACTCGCTGTTGTGATGGTGAGTGTGAGCAAACCATCAAGCTTGCTGGCGAAGTGGTTGGTGGCTTACATCAGCGCCCTGAATACAATTTGCCACTGTCAGGTAACCGCCCTGATTTACTTGCATTTGATGCTGCTATTTGGCCGCATGGTATGCAAGTGCCTGCCATCGCAGAAAACCTATACCCAATTTTTAGCACTAACTTTATACGCCGTACTTGGTTACTCGAAACCGAAAATGGCGCAAAAATTGAAGTGGTATTAGATAAAGGTGAAGTGGCGGCATCGGGCCAAGTTGAGCCAATCTCTGAACTTGAAATCGAACTGATTGAAGGTAGTCGCAATGAGTTGTTTGCTTTGGCAGATAAACTGGTTAGTGAAAGTCATGTTCGCTTAGGGCTTTATTCTAAAGCTGCTCGAGGTTATCGTCTTGCAGATGACAAACCATTAAAAGCAAGCAAATCAATTGGCTTTGTGCCACTAAAACGTGGTGCAACCCAAGAACAAGCCTTAGTAGAAAGCATTAACTACGCGATTCGCTTTGTACAAAAACATGAAGCCTGCTACTTCATAAAACCAAGCTTAAAAACCCTTAAGCGTGTCACCGACGGTATTCGTTTAATTCGCCATACATTTTGGCTGTTTGACGATATTGTTAGTAAAGACGATACCGACTCATTACGTACAGAATTAAAATGGTTATTAAGCGAATTAGCATGGGTTGAAAATGCTATTCAGCTAAAAACCTACACATCTAAGCGCCACGCGTACTACAAAAAAATCAACAGTGCGCCTGAGCTCACTCAAGTTATTAATGACTTAAAAGAGTTGCAGCCAAGTATTGAAGATATCGAAAAACTTTTCCATAGCACCCGATACAACCGCTTACTATTGCAATTAACAACGTGGTTGATTGAAAAACAATGGCGTAAGTCATGGGGGCAAACTGAGTTTCAAGCTGCTGAAAAACCTGTTGCCGATATTGCTAAGCGTTTATTTGCTAAAGATTGGCACGACATGCACGAACTTATTCCTGAGCAGCAAGTGTTTACAGATAAAGACTATTTGGCACTGCGCACCCGCCTTGAAAACTCATTACTCAGCGGCAACTGCTTAGGCGCTTTGTTCGATAAAGAAGATCGAAACGAGTTTCGTATGCCGTGGGTTGATATCTCTCATGGTATTTATGAGTTAAGCACCCTTGAGTACTTAAAGCAGTTATGTGCAGGGCAAGACGACTTAGAGCTAACAAAAATTCAATCTTGGCTTGATCAAAAGTCAGAGTTTTTGGTCAGTGCAATGGAGCAAAGTCGCCACGCGTCATTTAATACAGACCCTTATTGGTTTTAAATAAATGCGCTTGTGCCTATGGATAGGGTTAGCATGTTTGAGTCTCTCGGCAGTGGCTAACCCTATTGAATGGCAAACCTACAAACAGCAAGACGATATAAAGGTTAGCTATAAAAAGCACGAAACTGGCATTATAGAAATTAATGCTTCTGTGCTGGTAAAAAATGCTAAGGCCAGTGACTTTATGGCGCTGTTAAGTGATACCGACAACGCGCCCAATTGGCTCGAAAATGTTAAAAGCGTGACTTTAATGGAGCGCTTAAGCCCCTCAGAAACCCTTGTTTACACTCACTTTAACTCGCCTTGGCCGGTGTTAGATCGCGATTTGGTGAGTTACTCTTGTTATCATGCCTTAGGTGAACATAAAACAGAGCTAAAAATTATCAGTCAGCCATACGCTAAAGCAGAAGTCTCTGGGGTTGTGCGTATTAAAGAGCTCAGGGCTTATTGGCGTTTAGAAGAGCAGCAAAGTAATTTATTGGTAAGCCATCAGGCCTATGCTGATCCGGGTGGCTCAATCCCGCATTGGTTGAGCAATAAGGTATCGCTAAAGAGCGTTTATAAAACGCTACAAGCACTGACAGAGCAATTAACCAATAATCAGTTCTCGCGAGATAACTTAATAAGTCAGTTAGGTTCGTGTTCATAAAAAAAAGCGCCAAAAGGCGCTTTTTTCATTTTATCTAACCTATTACAGGCCAGCAGCTGCGCGAAGTGCGTCTGCTTTGTCTGTACGCTCCCAAGGGAACTCATCACGACCGAAGTGACCATAAGCCGCAGTCGGTTGATAGATAGGACGCTCAAGATCAAGCATTTGGATTAAGCCGTAAGGACGTAGGTCGAAGTGCTCACGTACTAATTCGATTAGACGCGCTTCTTCTAATTTACCTGTACCAAATGTCTCGATGCTGATAGATGTTGGCTCTGCAACACCGATAGCGTAAGAAACTTGTAGCTCACATTTGTCAGCAAGGCCTGCAGCAACCACGTTTTTAGCAACGTAACGAGCAGCATATGCCGCTGAACGGTCAACTTTTGATGGATCTTTACCTGAGAAAGCACCACCACCGTGACGAGCCATACCACCGTATGTATCAACGATGATTTTACGACCTGTAAGACCACAGTCACCCATTGGGCCACCGATTACGAAACGGCCAGTTGGGTTGATGAAGAACTTAGTTGCGCTAGAGATAAGCTCAGCAGGAAGAACCGGCTTAATGATCGTTTCCATTACCGCTTCAACTAAGTCGTTTTGTGAGATTGAATCACAGTGTTGAGTTGAAAGAACAACTGCATCAATACCAACAGGCTTACCATTTTCGTATGCAAACGTTACTTGAGATTTTGCATCTGGGCGTAACCAGTTAAGCTCACCGCTTTTACGAACTTCAGCTTGGCGCTGAACTAGACGATGTGAATAAGTGATTGGTGCAGGCATTAAAACGTCAGTTTCATTACATGCGTAACCGAACATTAGACCTTGGTCACCAGCACCTTGCTCTTCAGGTCGAGCACGGTCAACACCTTGGTTGATGTCTGGAGATTGTTTACCGATAGTGTTTAGGATTGCACAAGAGTCAGCATCGAAACCCATGTCTGAGTGCGTGTAACCGATTTCACGTACTGTTTTACGTGTGATTTCTTCGATATCAACCCAAGCGCTAGTTGTGATTTCACCACCAACCATCACCATGCCAGTTTTAACGTAAGTCTCACATGCAACACGGGCATGAGAATCTTGCTCTAAGATAGCATCTAGAACCGCGTCAGAGATTTGGTCCGCGATTTTATCCGGATGACCTTCAGAAACAGATTCAGAAGTAAATAAATGTTTTGCCATTGTATTTCTGCTCACAAATATTGCGCTTCACAAACGTCGGTAATAGCGCTAAAAAATTAAGGGGCGTATTTTATCTAAAACAAATATGTTTGCATAGTAATTTTACGCCTAGACGTCCATTTAAAATTAGTAATAACGTATTGTTCTTAACAAACGCCTATAAATGGTGCATTTAATGCGGATTTTTAATTGCACTGCACCCTTACAATAAGTAAGAATGGGGCTTCATAAACAACCAGCGCAAATACATAAAGGTAGGAGAATTCATGCCATCACGCAAAGAACTTGCAAATGCTATTCGCGTCTTATCAATGGACGCAGTACAACAGGCCAAATCTGGTCACCCTGGCGCCCCTATGGGCATGGCAGATATCGCAGAAGTACTATGGCGCGATTATCTAAAGCACAATCCAACGAATCCAGAGTGGGCAGACCGAGATCGATTTATTCTTTCGAATGGCCACGGTTCAATGCTGATCTATTCTCTACTGCACTTAAGTGGCTATGACTTACCACTAGAGGAAATTAAAAACTTCCGTCAAATGCACTCAAAAACACCAGGCCACCCAGAATATGGTTATGCACCAGGTATTGAGACTACTACGGGTCCATTAGGTCAAGGGATCACAAATGCAGTGGGCATGGCAATTGCCGAAAAAGCGCTAGCTGCACAGTTTAACCGTGAAGGGCACGATATTGTTGATCACTTCACGTATGCATTCATGGGTGATGGCTGTTTAATGGAAGGTATTTCACACGAAGCCTGTTCATTAGCCGGTACATTAGGCCTAGGTAAACTAGTTGCGTTTTGGGATGACAACGGCATCTCAATTGATGGTGAAGTAGAAGGTTGGTTCAGCGATGACACACCAGCGCGCTTTAAAGCATATGGCTGGCACGTAGTAAGCGATGTTGATGGTCATAACCCTGATGCAATTCGCGCCGCTATCGAAGAAGCGCGTAGCATTACTGATAAGCCATCATTAATCTGTTGTAAAACAGTGATTGGTTATGGTTCACCTAATAAATCAGGTAGCCATGATTGTCACGGTGCACCACTAGGTGAAGACGAAATTAAAGCATCTCGTGAGTTCCTTGGTTGGACTGGCGATGCATTCGAAATCCCAGCTGATATCTATAGCGAGTGGGATGGCAAAGAAAAAGGTAAGCAACTAGAAGCAAGCTGGAACGAAAAATTTGCAGCTTATGAAAGTGCATACCCTGAACTTGCTGCTGAGTTTAAGCGCCGTACAAACGGTGAGCTACCGGCAGATTGGGCTGAAAAGTCACAAGCTTACATCGAAGAGCTACAAGCAAATCCTGCAAACCCTGCAACACGTAAAGCATCACAAAATGCATTAAACGCGTTTGGTCCGTTACTACCAGAATTCATGGGTGGCTCTGCTGACCTTGCTGGTTCTAACTTAACACTTTGGGATGGCTCAAAAGGCCTAGAAGCTAACGATGCTAGCGGTAACTACATTTTCTACGGTGTACGTGAATTTGGTATGTCAGCGATTATGAATGGTATTGCACTACATAAAGGCTTTATTCCTTACGGTGCTACATTCTTAATGTTCATGGAATACGCACGTAACGCAGTACGTATGGCGGCATTAATGAAGCAGCCAAGCATCTTCGTATACACGCACGATTCAATTGGTTTAGGTGAAGATGGTCCAACGCACCAACCAGTAGAGCAAATTGCAAGCATGCGTTTAACGCCTAATCTAGTGAACTGGCGCCCATGTGACCAAGTTGAGTCTGCGATTGCATGGCAACAAGCTATTGAGCGTAAAGACGGCCCAACATCACTGATTTTCACTCGCCAAGGCCTAGAGCAACAAACGCGTACCGCACAGCAGTTAGCTGATGTGAAAAAAGGTGGTTACGTACTTAGCTGTGACGGTGAGCCAGAGCTTATCCTTATTGCAACTGGTTCTGAAGTACAGCTTGCACAAGATGCCGCTGCAGAGCTTCGTTCACAAGGTAAAAAAGTACGCGTGGTATCTATGCCTTCAACTGATTTATTTGATGAGCAAGACGCTGCCTATAAAGAAAGCGTACTACCAGCAAGCGTTACACGCCGCGTAGCAATCGAAGCGGGCATCGCAGACTACTGGTACAAATACGTAGGTCTAAACGGCGCAGTAGTTGGCATGACGACCTTCGGTGAGTCAGCACCTGCAGGCGAGCTATTCAAGCACTTTGGTTTCACTGTTGAAAACATCGTAAACAAAGCAAACGCTTTGTTTTAAGCTTAAGCCGCTAAAATTTTAAAGCCCGCCCTGTATAGCACAGCGCGGGCTTTTTTGTGTTTGACTGGTAGGTTGGGTAGAACGGAGTGAAACCCAACACATTTGCTGGCACATAAACCTTACTCCTCGTGGCGTGCTCAAGTACGCTCTTCAATTATCACATCATGCAAATTGTTAAGCTTTCCCTATGTATTATAAGGGATTGGTTAATAGTGGCTTTCTGCTATATTATCGTCCAGTCAAAGTAATATTTAAGGAATGAAAATGAAATGGTTGTATATGCTGGCTTTACTGTTAGCTAGTTTTAATAGCTTTGCTTTATGTTTTGATATGTCGTTTTTTCGAGTGGGTGTTTGTGGAGACGATCTTGAAAGTATTAGTATCGATTTACCATTTATTTTATGGGTGCTTGCGGTTGTTTTCTTTGGGCAGTTATTAGTAAAAAGCAAGGTTAATGCTTACTTACTATCTTTACTTTTTATTCTCTCTCTACCACTTAGCCCAATTGTTCTTTTAGTGACTTACAGCTTTAAGTTAATTAGTAGAAATTATAAAAAAGTATTGAGAAAAAGTGAGCAAGAAGATACTCAAGAAGTAGAGGAAAAAAGCTTTTCTCTTTCAGACCAAAGCACTTTGATGATCGGTGAATATACATTTAATTACGAAGAAAAAAGCATTTCAAAAGATGAGCAAGTAACTTATTTAGAACCAAAAATGATGCAAGTACTTAGCTATTTAATAGAGCAACAACCTAGAGTCGTCAGCTTAGAAGAGCTACACAGCAATGTTTGGCAAAATCAAATAGTCACCGACACTGCTATTCGCCGAGTAATTAGTAAGTTGCGAAATGCCTTTTCAGATACTGATACAAAAAACCCTAAATATATAAAGTCCCAGATGAAAAGAGGGTATCAATTCATAGCTGAAGTTTTTAGCTAACTTATTGATTTATTGGTATTGTTGTTGGTGTGATTATAGTTATAACTTTGGTTATAAGTAAGTGACGATTAAGTAATGGCTAAATTATGGTGTAATTTTCAGAGTCATTTAAATTGAAATGACAGAGGCAGTTGCTTGCTTCTTTTTACTTTTAATTTAATAAGGAAATGACCATGAAATACATCGTTACAGCCATCGCTTTAATATCTATGGCAGCACTTACTTTTTACGCACTAAATACAAGTCAGTGTATATCTTTCGATCTTTTATTAGTCGAAGTTGCTTTCGGAAGCTGCGAATTGAAGGCTGAAAATACGAGCTTGTTATCGTATCTTATTCTCGCTGGCTGGCTAATTTGTAATTTCTTATATGGTAAGTTTTACATTAATGGAACATCTCCAAGAGTATTAACTCCATTGTTGTTTATTGTTGGTCTACCTGGAACTTTCTTTGTTTTCTTACTTGTTCAGTTTATTAAAGATAATAAAAAGCCAGCTTAAATATAAGTATTAATTGAATTATCTTCAGTTGCTGCACGCTTAAAATTCGGGCAGGGTGGATTAGATTTAACAAAACAACAGGAGTGAGGATGTCTCAGTTTGATAATGTAAGTGTACTGAAAAAAGCCAATGTGTATTTTGACGGTAAAGTGTCTAGCCGTACTGTGGTATTTGCTGATGGCAGCACGAAGACGTTAGGCTTTATGCAACCGGGTGAGTTTGAGTTTGCTACGAGTAAAAAAGAGTTGATGGAGCTTAACGGTGGCAGTTGGCAAGTGCTATTACCCGCTGAGAGCGAATGGCAAACAATGCAAGCTGGAGAGTCTTTTACCGTTGATGCAAATGTTACCTTTCTAGTAAAGGTCAGCGAATTTGCTGATTATTGTTGTTCGTATAGTTAATGAGCAGTTGTTAACCTCTCTGAAAAGCCCGTGTGATGCGGGCTTTTGCATATTTTATCCGCAACGCATGATCTAAATCATCTGTGGTTACAATCAATTACTAATTATCTGCAATTTTCGCTTGTGTTAATTCAATTCGCCCCCAATACTAACTGTGAGGTAACAAGAAAAAAGGATACCCTATGAAGATTAATATTTCTGGTCATCATGTTGACGTTACTGAGGCTGTTAGAGCTCATATCAACGAGAAGTTCTCGAAAATTGCTAGCCATTTTCCATCATTAATATCACTCGATATTATTCTTTCAAAAGAACATAATAAGTATCAGGCTGAGATTAGTACAACCTATGAAGGCGCACGTTTATCAGTAAAAGCTGAAGATGATGTGATGTACCCAGCTATCGCAGGTGCTGCTAAAAAACTAGATGCATCACTTAAACATCGTAAAGGGCAAATGAAAGCCAAACTACACGAAAAGCCGGTAAGTACTACACCGGAAATTGCCCACGAAATCATTCAGGAAATGAACCTGAGCTAATCACAGAGCGCTAGCCTAAGCGGCTAGACTTAAAACTAAATCTGAAAAAGCCAACCGTTGCGAAACGCTTGGCTTTTTTGGTTTTAATATTTAGCCGTCAGCCGTCAGCCGTCAGCCGTCAGCCGTCAGCCGTCAGATTGAAGTTCTAAAAGTTAGCGAGTTACTAGGGGAAAGAGTAAAGTTAGTGAGTTAGAAAGAGTAAAGGGGAAAGTTTGCGAGTTAGAGACGTAGGAGGCGTTTTAACGCCGAACAAAAATGGAGATATTAGATATCAGTCGTTAGAAGTCAGATTAAAAAACCAAAGAGTAGCGAGTTACTTGACACAAGTGGTAGGCAGTCTAGAGTTGCTAACTTGCTAACTTGCTAACTTGCTAACTTGCTAACTTGCTAACTTGCTAACTTGCTAACTTGCTAACTTGCTA
>NZ_JADKNF010000004.1:0-99096 GCF_017808125.1 Pseudoalteromonas sp. PA2MD11 | reverse complement strand
CTTGCTAACTTGCTAACTTGCTAACTTGCTAACTTGCTAACTTGCTAACTTGCTAACTTGCTAACTTGCTAACTTGCTCTGCTTCCAATCTCACCTAAAACGCTGTAAGTTGCTTGTAACTAAGAATAAAACACACACAACTTATGCAATCAGCAGTATCAAATTGGCAGTCTAAATTAAATGCTTTAGGGCCGGGGATTTTAATGGCTACAGCCGCCATTGGTGGCTCACATCTAGTAGCATCAACACAAGCAGGATCGTTATTCGGCTGGCAGCTATTTTGGCTAATCATTGTAGTAAACGTATTGAAGTATCCATTCTTTCGATTTGGCATGGAGTACACCCTTGCGACTAAACAAAGTTTAGTTGAGGGCTACAAGCAAAAAGGGCCGGGGTATTTCTATAGTTTTATTGCGCTTAATATTGTCGCTGCGGTAGTAAATACTGCAGGGGTTTTATTATTAACGGCCAGTCTGCTGCACTATGCATTACCTGTCACTGTTTCTGTAACCTTATTATGCTGGCTGATCTTAGCTGTGTGTTTGCTTATTTTGTTGTTGGGGCACTTTAAGGCGCTCGATAATGTCTCAAAGCTCATTATGGGGCTGTTAACGGTTACAACCGTGGCTGCGCTAGTTGTCGCTATTAATAATGGCCCAATGGCACCGGTTGACTATGTAGGCCCGTCGCCGTATGAACTTGTCATGCTTGGCTTTATGGTCGCGCTCATGGGCTGGATGCCTGCTCCCATTGAAATATCAGCAATTAGCTCACTGTGGCTAAAAGAAAAGCAGCATCAACAAGCCGTGACAAAGCAACAAGGCTTATTTGATTTTAATTTGGGCTACTGGCTTACCGCAGCACTTGCGTTAGTGTTTTTTTCATTAGGTGTGTTAGTACAATATGGCCAAGCACAAGCTGTGCAATTAGGTGGTGTAGCCTTTGCGAAGCAGTTAATTGATATGTATGCTCTCACTATGGGCGAGTGGGCAAGGCCACTGGTTTCAGGTATCGCTTTTTTATGTATGTTTGGCACTACGCTAACAGTGCTTGATGGCTACGCCAGAACATTAAATGAGTCACATAAACTGCTACCGATTAAACAATCTAAACACAGTTTAAATATGTGGTTATTACTACAAGCATTTGCTGGCATGGCAGTGATTTTATTCTTTAAATCAGCCCTTGGCCCAATGCTCACTTTTGCTATGACCCTCGCTTTTGTAACCACTCCTGTATTTGCATGGCTGAACTTTAGTTTAGTGCGCTCAGAACCCAGCATTCATCACTCACCTTTATTACGCACCCTAAGCTGGCTAGGTTTGCTTTATTTAGTGGGCTTTGCGCTAGTGTTTTTGGTTTGGAAGGGAATGTAAATGGGAGCTGTCAGCTTTCAGCCGTCAGTTTATAGCTGATCGAGAAGGGGCTTAGTTATTTGTATTTATAAACAATTATAACTTTACATTCATTTCTCAGTTTTTATGCTGTTTGACGGCTGATAGCTCTAACTCAACTCCCTAATCGCATTACTAATCCCATCTAGCGTGAGTGGGTACATGCGGTTATCCATTAACTGCTTTATAAAATCAATTGATTGATAATAGCGCCAGTGTTCAACGGGCTGTGGGTTAAGCCAAGCGACTTTATCAAAGTGATTGGTTATGCGGTTTAACCAAGCGCTACCGGGCTCTTCATTCCAATGCTCAACGCTGCCACCGGGGTAGGCGATTTCGTAAGGGCCCATGGTGGCATCGCCAACAAAGATCACCTTGTAGTCGCTGGTGAACTTGTTAATCAAGGTCATGGTATCAATTACGTTAGAGTGACGACGCTCGTTGTCTTGCCAAACATGCTCATATAAACAGTTATGAAAATAGTAAAACTCAAGGTGTTTAAACTCGCTGTGGGCGGCGCTAAATAGCTCTTCGCAGGTATGAATGTAATCATCCATTGAACCGCCGATATCAAATAGCATCAATACTTTTACTGCATTGTGGCGCTCAGGTGCCATTTTCACATCGAGCATGCCGCCTTGTTTTGCGGTTGCGCGGATGGTTTCGGTTAAATCGAGAGTGTCGCTGGCGCCAGTACGGGCAAATTTACGCAGTTTTTTTAGAGCGAGTTTAATGGTGCGCGAGCCGATTTCACGGTCACTATCAAGGTTTCGGTAGCTGCGCTTATCCCACACTTTTACCGCACGGCGATGTCGGTTACCGTCTTGACCAATGCGCACACCTTCAGGGTTATACCCATAGGCGCCAAATGGTGAAGTGCCACCGGTACCCACCCACTTATTACCCCCAGCATGGCGTTTTTGCTGCTCTTCAAGGCGTTGCTTGAGGGTTTCCATGAGTTTATCAAGGCCGCCCATGGCTTGTAATTGCGCTTTTTCTTCTTCGCTTAAGTGCTTTTCAAACTCTTTGCGTAGCCAATCATCAGGCAAGGCATGTTGCTGTTTTAAGCTTTCGAGCAGATCAAGGTCGGCCACGCCACTAAAGTAATCTGCAAAGGCTTTATCAAAACGATCAAAGTGGGTTTCATCTTTAACCATGATAGTACGCGCTAAATAATAAAACGCGTCAACGTCAGCAAAAATAACCCCTTGCTTGAGCGCATTGATCAAATCAAGTAGCTCTCGCAAACTCACTGGTAAGCGGTATTCGCGAAGCTTAAAGAAAAACGCAATTAACATCTTAACGGCGGCTCATAAACGCAAGTTTTTCGATTAAGCTAATGTCTTGCTCGTTCTTTAATAGTGCGCCAAACATTGGCATTAAGCCGCCTTTTTGGCTTTTATCATGCAGTGTTTTAGCGTCTATATCTTCGGCCATCAGTAGCTTTAACCAATCGAGTAGTTCGCTGGTTGATGGCTTTTTCTTAATGCCATTTACGTCACGTAGATTAAAGAACACCTCAAGTGCTTGGCGAACTAAATCTTGTTTAACATGCGGGTGATGTACATCGATAATTTGTGCCATTTCTTCACTACTTGGAAAATCAATGTAATGGAAAAAACAACGACGTAAAAAGGCGTCTGGCAGTTCTTTTTCGTTATTTGACGTAATGATCACAATCGGACGCTGCTTTGCAACCACGCGCTCGCCAGTCTCATAAACATGAAACTCCATTTTATCGAGCTCTAATAGCAAGTCGTTGGGGAATTCAATATCGGCTTTGTCTATTTCATCAATCAATAACACAGGGCGCTTGTTATGTTGCTCACCATAGGTAAAGGCTTGCCATAATTTCCCTTTTACAATGTAGTTGCTGATATCGTGCACACGCTCATCACCTAACTGGCTATCGCGAAGGCGCGATACCGCATCATATTCATACAGGCCTTGCTGCGCTTTAGTGGTTGATTTGATGTGCCATTGAATTAGCGTGGTGTCTAAGCTTTTTGCAAGCTCCTCGGCCAGCATGGTTTTACCTGTGCCGGGTTCACCTTTTATAAGCAGGGGTTTTTCAAGCAAGATCGCTGCGTTAACCGCTTGTTTTAATGAGTTACTGGCAATGTAGTTATCGGTTGAATTAAAAAGCACGATGTCACCTTATCTGGTCTGAGCAGTGATTAATAACGTCATGATGCCACAGTTAGTCGGCGTCTGAAAGGTATGCAAAACGCGGTACTGTTTTACCCTCTACAGTAACTGCTTCTGTAAACATACTAAGTGGGCGTGCCCACATACCAAATTCGCCGTATAGCGCTTGATAAATTACCAATGGCTCATTCGTTTCGCTGTGGGTAGCAATATATTCAACTTTGTATTTTGGGCCTTTGTAATGTTGGTAAATACCGGGTTTGATTGTCATGTGTTTATCTCGCATCTTGGAGTCATTTGGGTATAATTGCAGTTTGCACATTTTACGCTGAAACAAACTGCCTAAACTATGAATTATATTTCGTTAGATGAATACAAAAAAGCCTGGGTTTTTCGTCATAAAGATATGCCGATAAGCAGCGAAGACGCAGCACAAATTAAACCAATGAGCGCTGAGCGTGCTGCGGTCTTATGGACTACTATGGTGAGCCGCGAACATGATCACCCTGACTTTTTTGATAAAACAGATTGGTGTGGCAAAGACGACAGCTTTTCAGAGACTATTAATTGGGAAAACGCTTGGGAAGCGGGTGATGAGCAGTTACCAGAAGAAATCCTAAACCACTTAGCGTGGGAAGCTAATACCACTGTTTATTTTTGTATGGCTCGCGACAATATCATTGAAACCAGCTTTGCCGTTTTCAAGCGTTGTTGGCAAAACTTTATGTTTTTAGCTGATGGTAGTTTGTTGTTAGGTAAAAAGCGTGATGCAGTAGTGCAGTTTTTAGAAACTGGTAACGCAAAGTTGGGTAAAAAAGGCGCAGTAAAGTAGCGCTCAATAAACGCTCTATGCTATAAAACAGTCAAGCAATTGTTTTATAAGAGCGCGCATTGTCTAAACCAACTTCACAGAGCGAACACTCGCAACAAGCCGAAATTTGGCAAACTGATGCCGAACGTGCTTTGTATGCGCAGTTATGTAATGCATTTTATGCTCGTGAGATCCCGCGTTTAGTCGATGAACCTGATACTGCAAGGCTTAAACGCTTATTAGCAAGTTTGCCTTACTATATTGAGCGTTTAGCCATGCGTATAGTTAGTGGCGATGCACCATTACAGCTTGATTCACAAAATGGCAGTTGGCTTGAAAAACAAAAAACAACGCCACCTGTTTATAATAAAAAAGACTCAAAAGACTTTTATAGTCAACATGCTAAGCGCGGGTTAATTGTTCCCGTGCTAATTAATGACGAGCAATGTACAACTGTGCGCATAGACAGCTTAGATCAAGTAAGCGACAATAAGGTACATTGCAACGAGCTTGGTTGGTTTGATACTTCAGGTGAATCGCTAGAAAACACGCATATTCAACTGCTTAAGCCTGCAAAGGCAGTGATGGCAGCGGCGTGTTGCGGTCATCAATGGCAATTTAATAAACGCATCACACCTAAGCGTTTGTCATTAAGAGAAATGCTACTAGCAAGCAATATAAATTGGCGTAATTTAAAACGCCCTTTGACTTAATTTAACCGCGAAGGAGTGTTCAATGCGGGTTTTTCAATTCGCCTTGTTATGTTTGGCTTTATTTCTGCAATATCGTTTATGGTTTGGTCATAATGGTGTGCAAGATTACACTCGTCTGAAACAAGCGGTTACCTCTCATCAAGATACTAACGCGAAATTATTAAAGCGCAATACTGTACTTAAAGCAGATATAAAAGATCTAAAGCTTGGTCAAGAAGGTATCGAAGAGCGCGCGCGTAATGAATTAGGAATGATTAAACCTGGCGAAACCTTTATTCGCGTTTTGCCGGGCCAACAACAAAATGAAAATTAAGCAAACTATAACCGCCATTGTTCCCGCTGCGGGGGTAGGGAGTCGAATGCAGCATTCGGCGCCAAAGCAGTATATTGAACTGGCGGGTAAAACTATTTTAGAACACACCCTGAGTAAACTTGCAGAACTTAACGAATTAAACACCATCAAAGTAGCAATTAGCGATGATGACGGCTACTTTGCTGATTTACCACACATAGATAAGCGTATTGAGCGTGTGAGTGGTGGTAAAGAGCGCGCTGATTCAGTGCTTAACGCCTTGCTATCACTTGCTGATAATCCACCTGATTGGGTACTTGTGCACGATGCGGCAAGGCCGTTAGTGTGTTTGGCTGATATTCAGCGTTTAATGACAGAATGCATCGCTGCCAATGAAGGCGGTATCTTAGCGTCAAAAGTAAAAGACACCATTAAGCGCGGTCATACCCACAGTGAGCAAACAGTGCCTCGTGATGATTTATGGCAGGCACTCACTCCTCAGTTTTTCCCTTATCAAGCGCTGACTAATGCGCTATCAAGTGCCCTTAAAAATGGTGTGACTATCACTGATGAGGCATCGGCAATTGAATGGGCTAAGCAGCCTGTTAAGCTGGTTGCCGGTCGCAGTGACAACATTAAAATCACCACCCCAGAAGATTTAGATTTAGCAGCATTTTTACTGCAAAAACAACAAAACGAGAGTACCTCATGATTCGAATTGGCCATGGCTTTGATGTACACAAATTTGGCGGCGAAGGCCCGTTGGTGATTTGTGGTGAAAAAATTGATTACCCACAAGGCTTTTTAGCACATTCAGATGGCGATGTTGCCATTCATGCATTGTGTGATGCTATTTTAGGTGCATTAGCAATGGGGGATATTGGCAAGCATTTTCCAGACACTGCGAGCGAATACGAAAATATTGATAGCCGAATTTTACTACGCCACGTGGTTGGGCTTGCTAAAGAGCAAGGTTACGTACTTGGCAATACCGATGTGACGATTGTTGCGCAAGCACCAAAAATGTTGCCACATATTCAAGCAATGCGTGAAAACTTATGCCAAGACCTTGAAGCTGATATTTCACAAGTTAATGTGAAAGCAACAACCACAGAGAAGCTAGGGTTTGAAGGCCGCAAAGAAGGTATTTCAAGCCACGCAGTGGTGATTATGAGCAAACTAAGCGCATGAGTGAGTTAAACTACCTATACGGTAAACCTCTTTCTAAGGCTGACTTTAAAACTCACGCCGAAGACTTCATGGTTGATGAAGACTTAGGTATTGAGTTTACCGGTTCTGGTGAACATGTTTGCTTGCAGGTTGTAAAAAAAGGCGAAAATACTCAGTTTATTGCGAAACGCATTGCCGAAAAAGCAGGGGTATCTCCACGTGACGTGAGTTATGCAGGCTTGAAAGACCGTCATGGCGTGTGTACACAGTGGTTTAGCGTGCCAGTACCAATTAAAAAGCACATAGAATTTAGTGAACTGAGTAACGAGCAATTTTTTGTGGTATCGCAACAGCGTCATAATCGTAAGCTCAGAACGGGTTGCCATAGAGGCAATCGCTTTACCATTACGTTACGCAACGTGACTGAGCCGCTGGATATTTTGTGTCGTATTAACGCGGTGCGCGCCGGTGTGCCTAATTACTTTGGTGAGCAGCGCTTTGGGCATGGTGGTCACAACCTTGAAATGGCAAAGCGCATGTTTGCCGGAGAGCGTATCCGCGATAAAAAATTGCGTGGCTTAGTTATTTCAGCTGCACGCTCTTATGTGTTTAATGAAATCGTGAGCATGCGAGTTGAAGAGCATGGTCTTGCAAAAACAATGCACCGTGAAGTGTTTATGCTCAGCGGTAGTAATGCTTTTTTTGAAGATAACATTAGTGATGACAATATTGCTCGCTTAGCGTCTGGTGATATTGTGATGTCGGCCCCCATGGTTGGTAAAGGCGAAAAAGGCCTGACCGAAACTGAAAAAGAGTGGCTCGAGCCTTATCAATCTTGGATAGAGGGACTTAGCGAACTTGGCCTTAAGAATGAGCGTAGAATGTTACGCCTTATTCCTGATTCATTAGCTGTTGAAACGATTGACGAAACTACTTTAAAGTTAAGTTTTGGTTTACCAAAAGGGTGTTTTGCTACCGCCTTGCTGCGTGAGCTGGTGGACTATCAAGATGCAAGCCCCAGAGAACAAAAACAAAAGGATGCGTAAATGAAAATCTTATTGAGCAATGATGATGGCGTACATGCTAAAGGGATTGCGGTTTTGTATCATGCATTAACGCAAATTGCAGATGTGACCTTAGTGGCGCCAGATCGCAATTGCAGTGGCGCAAGTAATTCATTAACGTTAATGAATCCACTGCGTGCAACTACCCTTGATAATGGTTTCATTTCAATTAATGGCACGCCGACTGACTGTGTGCACTTAGGGGTTAACGAGTTAACTGAGCAGCAGCCAGATCTCGTGGTAGCCGGAATAAACCACGGCGCCAATTTAGGTGATGATACCTTGTATTCAGGTACTGTTGCCGCCGCCACTGAAGGCCGCCACTTAGGACTTCCTGCCATTGCTGTGTCGTTATGCTCTAAAGAAGGAAATCACTTTGAAACTGCAGCTGCGATTGCGGTGAGTATTATCAAAGAGTTGGCATCGCACCCATTACCGAAAGATCAAATCATCAACTTAAACGTGCCAGATATTCCACTTACTGAGCTAAAAGGAGTTAAGGTAACCCGTTTAGGTTCGCGTCATAAAGCTGAAACCATGACGAAACAACAAGACCCATGGGGCCGTGACATTTATTGGTATGGTACCCTTGGTGCTGAAAGTGATGCAGGTGAAGGCACTGATTTTTACGCCATAAATAATGGTTACGCATCAGTGACCCCGCTTAGTGTTGATATGACAGCGAAAGAAAGTTTACAAGCAGTCGATAGCTGGTTAGCAAATATGGAGATTAATAGTGCTGACTAATTATAATCGCAGCGCACTGGCATTAGCAGAGTTATTGAAACGCGAAGGTGTAGAAGACAGCACTGTGCTTGAAGCGATAGCCTCAACACCCAGACACATTTTTATTGATGATGTTTTACAGCACAAAGCTTATCAAAATACCGCATTGCCAATTGGTCAAGGACAAACGATTTCGCAGCCTTATATTGTCGCACGTATGACTGAGCTACTTCGCTTAGCGGGCGTACGTGATAAAGTGCTCGAAATTGGCACAGGGTCTGGCTACCAAACGGCAATACTGGCAAAAACGTTCACTAAAGTGTGCTCGGTAGAGCGTATAAAAGCACTACAGTGGCAAGCAAAACGCCGTTTGCACAAACTCGATTTATATAATGTCACCATGAAACATGGTGATGGTTGGCAAGGCTGGCAATCACAAGCGCCGTTTGAGGGGATTATTGTTACAGCTGCAGCCGCCACTATGCCACAAGGGTTACTTGCTCAATTAGCTGATGGGGGCGTTATGATTGCACCTATCGGTGAGCAAGATCAGCAATTAATGATGGTCGTTAGAAATGGCGATACTTTCACAGAACATAAAGTTGCACCAGTAAGATTTGTACCCTTGGTACCTGGTGATATTGAATAGGACGTTAAACTTTGAAGTTGTTTACTAAGTTATATGATATGGCACTGGTATGGGCTAAACATCGCCATGCAGAGCGTTATTTAGCAGGGATGAGTTTTGCTGAATCTGTTTTTTTTCCGGTACCACCGGATGTCATGCTAGCACCTATGTCACTTGCTCAACCAGATAAAGCATGGCGTTTTGCCAGCTTTACGACGATTGCTTCAGTGATTGGTGGTATTTTAGGTTACTTACTTGGCTTTTGGTTATTCGAACCTGTGGTCGAGCCGCTGATTGCGCAAATGGGTTGGCAAGCGAAATTTGACACAGCGCTAAGTTGGTTTGAAAACTACGGTGTGTGGGTGGTGTTTTTAGCGGGCTTCTCCCCCATTCCTTATAAGGTTTTCACCATAGGTGCTGGTTTGATGCAAATGGCATTTCTGCCGTTTCTAATTGCTTCGGCAATTGGTCGTGGCGCACGCTTTTTCTTAGTGTCGGCTTTAATGAAGTGGGGCGGCGTTAAAATGGAGCAGAAATTACGTCAATATGTTGAAGCGCTTGGCTGGGGATTAGTTGTTTTAGTTGTGGTTGCGTACTTTTTACTGCGATAACCCGTAAAACCATTAAACTAGTACGATAAGGAGCATTTTACGATGAGCAGGCAGATAACAGTCTATGTTACTTTGTTTCTTAGTATTTTGCTCTTTGGCTGTACTTCTCGCGAAGCCCCAGCACCGGTGAGTAGTTTAGATAATAAAGTTAAACCCGCCACACGCAAAGTTAATATCTCCGGTTCAAAATATGTAGTTAAAAAAGGTGATACATTGTATTCAATTGCCTTTAGTGCTCAGCAAGATTTTCGAACCCTCGCAAAAATAAACGATATTCCAGCACCTTATACCATCTTCCCTGGGCAGAATATTTCGCTCATAAAATCGGCACAAAAACAAAAAAAGACGAAAAAATATACGAATTCGAGTAAAAAGTCTACTGTTTCTATACAAAAAAATAACAAAAAATTAAAGAAAGAGCTTGATCAGCCAAAACAACGAGAGTATGTTCAGAAACAAGCCAACAAAATAATTAGTGAAAAAAAACGTAATTCTAATGCAAAAGTTGTATGGAACTGGCCTGCTAAAGGTAAAGTAACGCAACGCTTCTCTAATAAAGAGAACGGCTTTAAAGGGTTACAGATCACTAATAAACAAGGGGCTTCTGTTGTAGCTGCTGCACATGGAACTGTGGTATACGCGGGCAACGCATTGAGGGGGTATGGTAATTTAATCATTTTGAAACACAATGATGATTACCTAAGTGCTTACGCGCACAATTCAAAGTTGCTTGTAAAGGAAAAGCAGGAAGTAAAGGCGGGGCAGAAAATAGCAGAAATGGGCAGTTCAGACTCTACGGTTACGGCTTTGAGATTTGAAATTCGTTATCGGGGTCAAGCAGTCAATCCTGCTAAGTATCTACCTTAGCCATTTAGGGTATTGATAAAGTGATTTAGCTCAATCACATATTTGCTCGGGAGGACGCTTATGGGTCACACAGCAAAACTTGAGAAAAAAACTGACGCGATTGACGATAAATTTGATGACACGGTAGTCGAAGAAGAGTCTTCTGAATTACTTGAAGAAGTCGACAACGAAGATGAAATTTTTGCAAAAGAAGAAGTTGCCAAGAATTTAGATGCTACACAGCTGTATCTTGGTGAGATTGGTTTTTCTCCGCTGTTAAGCGCAGAAGAAGAAGTCTATTTTGCTCGAAAAGCACTGAAAGGCTGTGAAGCCTCTCGCAAGCGAATGATTGAAAGTAATTTACGTTTAGTGGTGAAAATTGCCCGCCGCTATAACAACCGTGGCCTTGCGCTACTAGACCTTATTGAAGAAGGTAATTTAGGCCTTATCAGAGCCGTTGAGAAATTTGACCCAGAACGAGGTTTCCGTTTTTCAACTTATGCAACTTGGTGGATACGTCAAACCATTGAACGTGCCATCATGAACCAAACACGTACGATTCGTTTACCTATTCATGTGGTCAAAGAGCTTAATGTTTATTTAAGAACAGCCCGTGAATTAACGCAGAAACTTGACCATGAACCTACTGCAGAAGAAATTGCAGAGTGCTTAGATAAGCCGGTTGAAGATGTTACTAAGATGCTGCGTTTAAACGAAAAAATCACCTCGGTGGATACACCTATCGGTGGTGAAAATGACAAAGCGTTATTAGATATTATCGCCGATGAGAAAGACTACGGTCCAGAAGGCGAAGTACAAAACAATGACATCAACAAGCACATTGTTGATTGGCTTGGAGAGTTAAACCCGAAACAGCGTGAAGTACTTGCTCGTCGTTTTGGTTTACTGGGCTATGAGCCATCAACCCTTGAAGATGTTGGTCGTGAAATTGGCTTAACACGTGAACGTGTAAGACAAATTCAAGTGGAAGCATTACGTCGCTTAAAAGACATTTTGCAACACGAAGGTTTAAGTACAGATAGCCTATTCGACCAATTCACCTGATTTGACAACAATGAATACCTGATCAAGGGTATAGAACCCACGGGTTCAGAACACACAAAAAAGCTGACGTTACGT
Organism: Pseudoalteromonas sp. PA2MD11; assembly: GCF_017808125.1. Lineage (NCBI taxonomy): Bacteria > Pseudomonadati > Pseudomonadota > Gammaproteobacteria > Alteromonadales > Pseudoalteromonadaceae > Pseudoalteromonas > Pseudoalteromonas sp. PA2MD11. The sequence continues at coordinate 87,553 of NZ_JADKNF010000004.1, read as the reverse complement.
CAGCTTTTTTTATATCCACTCAAAATTTAAAGTAAATCTTTTAATTGATACAGTAGTTGGTGTGCTTGTCTTGGCGTTAGGCTATCTGGATCAAGCTGTTTTAAGGTTAATTCAAGCTCTGAAGGTTCATCATCAAAACTTAATGTTTGCTGTTGTTGCTCAATAGGGGCAGTAACAGGTTGATGATTCTCAAGCATTTTAAGCTTTTGTTTTGCTTGTTGGATAACCGCTTTTGGTACACCAGCCAAAGCAGCAACTTGTAAACCAAAGCTCTTGCTTGCTGCGCCTTCAAGCACGGTATGCATAAAGGCAATGGTGTCGTTATGTTCAATGGCATCGAGGTGCACATTAACCAGCCCCGTTTTTTGCTCGGCCAGTTCGGTTAGCTCAAAATAGTGGGTTGCAAACAAAGTTTTAGCAGCAATTTTTGATGCTAAATAATCAGCCGTTGCATAGGCAAGCGATAAACCATCATAAGTTGAAGTACCGCGACCAATTTCATCCATCAGTACCAGTGATTGCGCTGTGGCGTTATTTAAAATTGTTGCCGTTTCAGTCATTTCAACCATGAAGGTTGAGCGCCCTGATGCTAGGTCATCACTTGCGCCAATACGCGTAAAAATACGGTCAATATTACCAATTTCTGCACTATCAGCAGGAACGTAACAACCAATGTGAGCCATCAAAACAATAAGTGCGGTTTGGCGCATATAGGTTGATTTACCACCCATGTTTGGACCTGTGATAATCAACATTTTACGGTCGTTATTAAGCTCTACAGGGTTGGCAATAAACGGGTCTTTCATTACTTGTTCTACCACTGGGTGGCGACCTTGTTTAATGCTGATATTATCGTTATCGCACAGTGTTGGCTTAGCATAATTAAGCGCTTGCGCACGTTCGGCTAAATTGTTCAGTACATCTAAATCTGCTAAAACAGCTGCCATTGTTTGTAACTGCTCAATATGCGGAGCAATAAACTCAAAGAGTTGCTCGTAAAGCTGTTTTTCAAGTGCTAGTGCTTTTGACTGGCTACCAAGTACTTTATCTTCGTGCTCTTTAAGCTCAGGGATAATATAGCGCTCATTATTTTTTAGCGTTTGACGGCGAATATAATCGGCAGGAACCAAGTGCGAGTTAGCGCGACTTACTTCAATAAAAAAGCCATGCACCTTGTTATAGCCAATTTTTAAAGTGCTAATGCCTGTGCGTTCACGCTCACGTTCTTCAAGCTTTTCGAGAATATCGGTTGCGCCTTGGCTTAGGGCACGCCATTCATCAAGCTCACTGTTATAACCCGGGGCAATAACACCCCCATCACGAATAAGCACCGGTGGGGTTTCGATGACAGCACGTTCTAGTAAGTCTTGTAGCTCAGGTAATTGCTGTGATTGCGCTATTATTTGACTAATACGCGGATCGTTGGCGTCCAAAAGTAATTCGTGTAATGGTGCCAGAGCTTGCAGTGCGCTACGCAGGCGCGTTAAATCACGCGGGCGTGCTGTGCAAAGTGCTAAACGGGCGATAACACGCTCAATGTCGCCAATTTGCTTTAATGACTCTTGTAGCTCACCACATAATTGCGCATCGATAATGGCACTAATAGCGTTTAGTCGAGAGTTGAGCTCTGTTTTGCTGCGCACTGGTGTATGAATACGACGCTTTAATAAGCGTGAACCCATCGCAGTCGCTGTTTTATCAAGTACTTGCGCAAGCGTGTTTTCGTAGCCGCCTGATAAATTAACTGTTAGTTCAAGGTTTTTACGGGTTGCGGCATCTAAGATCACTGCGTGTTCGTTTTGCTCAAGGGTAATCGCACGAATATGCGGAAGGGCAATACGTTGAGTGTCTTTTACATATTGCATTAAGCAGCCCGCAGCCACCAAAGCAGCGTGTGCTTTGTCTACTCCAAAACCAACCAGATCTTTGGTGCCAAATTGGTCGCACAGTAAGTGCTGGGCTGTATCTAGATCAAATTCCCATTCTGGGCGACGACGTGCGCCTTTGATATGTTCAATTAAATGCACATTTGCAAATGTTTCACTATAAAGCAGCTCAGCAGGGGCTAAACGCTGTAATGTTGAGCTAAATGCTTCATCGGTATTAACTTCTAACACATTGAACCGGCCAGAGTTAATATCTAAATAAGCAATACCATATAGGCCTTGTTTCCTTTGCCACACACTGGTTAGTAAGTTGTCTTGGCGTTCTTGTAGCAGCGCTTCGTCAGAAATAGTGCCCGGTGTAACAATGCGCACAACTTTACGCTCAACAGGGCCTTTGCTAGTAGCTGGGTCGCCAACTTGTTCACAAATAGCCACCGACTCACCCATTTGTACAAGGCGAGCTAAATAGTTCTCTACTGCGTGATAGGGCACACCTGCCATTGGAATGGGATCGCCACCGGCTTTACCTCGGTGGGTTTGAGAAATATCAAGAAGTTGTGCTGCACGCTTGGCATCATCAAAGAAAAGTTCGTAAAAGTCGCCCATACGATAAAACAATAAAATATCCCGATGCTCGGCTTTTATTTTTAGATACTGCTGCATCATAGGGGTTTGTTGTTTTATAGTGTGCGGTGCATAAAGATCAAACGACATGTATTTACCCAAAGGCTGAATATGGAATTACATCAAGAGATTAAAACACTTGCTGCGAAATTAGGAGCTATTTTAACGGATAAACGCTTATGGATCACTACCGCAGAATCATGCACTGGCGGTGGAGTGAGTTATGCGCTTACCGATACCCCAGGCAGTTCTAATTATATTGACCGCGCATTTGTCACTTATAGTAACCAAGCAAAACATGAGCTCATTGGCGTAAGTGAACAAACCTTAAACAGCTTTGGCGCGGTGAGTGAACAAACCGTTGTTGAAATGGCATCGGGGGCGGCAAAAGCAGCAAACGCAGATATTGCAATAGCTATTTCGGGGATAGCAGGCCCAGGTGGTGGAACACTGGATAAACCTGTGGGATTAGTGTGGTTTTGTATTCATTTGGCTGGTCAAAACTACTCAAGCAAACAGGTTTTCGCTGGTGATAGAGCTGACGTTAGACTGCAAGCTATTGTTTATTCATTAAAAAACATAATTGAATTGATAAAATCTGAAAATTAGCTTGATACTGTAATTTCATACAGTATACTGTCTGCATTAGCCGGATTTGGAGAACAGAATGAACGATAACAAACAAAAAGCCTTAGACGCTGCTTTATCACAAATTGAGCGTCAATTTGGTAAAGGCTCAATTATGAAACTGGGCGACAACAAAGCCCTAGATATTGAAGCAATCTCAACAGGTTCACTTGGTATCGATATCGCACTAGGTATTGGTGGTTTACCTACAGGCCGTATTGTTGAAGTGTATGGTCCTGAATCATCAGGTAAAACAACACTTACTTTACAAGTTATCGCTGAAGCTCAAAAGCAAGGTAAAACGTGTGCATTCGTAGATGCTGAGCACGCTCTAGATCCTGTATACGCACAAAAATTGGGCGTAAACATTGATGATTTACTTGTTTCTCAGCCAGACACGGGTGAGCAAGCATTAGAAATTTGTGACATGTTAGTTCGTTCAAGTGCTGTTGATGTTGTGATTGTTGACTCGGTAGCAGCTTTAACACCTAAAGCTGAAATCGAAGGTGATATGGGTGACTCACACATGGGTCTGCAAGCTCGCTTAATGTCACAAGCATTACGTAAGCTTACAGGTAACATCAAGCGTTCAAACACACTATGTATTTTCATTAACCAAATCCGTATGAAAATTGGTGTTATGTTTGGTAACCCTGAAACAACAACAGGCGGTAACGCACTTAAATTCTACGCTTCAGTACGTATCGATATTCGTCGTATTGGTTCAGTGAAAGAAGGCGATGAGGTTGTTGGTAACGAAACCCGCGTTAAAGTTGTTAAAAACAAGGTTGCTCCGCCGTTTAAACAAGCTGAGTTCATCATCATGTATGGTGAAGGTATTTCTAAACAAGGCGAACTAATCGATCTAGGCGTTAAGCATAAGATTGTTGAAAAATCAGGTGCTTGGTACAGCTACAATGGCAGCAAAGTTGGTCAAGGTAAAGCAAACTCAATTAAGTTCTTAAAAGACAACCCAGAGATCGCAGATGAGATCGAAGGTAAGTTACGTGAGATGCTATTACTTCAAGCAACTGTGCAACCAGAAGATGGTGAAGATGCAGGCCTATTAGCTGAAGACGAGCTATAAACACCGCAAAAGAGTATAGTTAAGCGTGATTTGACCCGCACTTAACACAAAAAGACCGCTACACAGTTAGCGGTTTTTTTATGGTTGCTTGTAGTTGCGATTTTATATCGCGTTTAATTACAGAACTTAATGCGGGATATACCCGCAGTTGTTGGAGTAGGAAGTTAATTAAGCGAATTGGTATAATTCATTTTACACGCTCAATATATTCGCTACGACGCCATAAAATAGCAGCAAGGGTTGCCAGAGGGATTATCAAAAAAATCGCTATTGTTTCAAATAGCGCATTATCGTCATATATGAATGCCAAGCTGGTAGCTGGTATTGTCATCAGCGTGAAAATTCGATACATAAGTTCTGTATCAGTTCGATATATGAGAGCTGTTTGGCAATCAGGGCAAGTGAATAGTTTACCGTCAACCCTGTCTATTGGTGTTCTCGCTTTGGCTATTGGAAACTTCCATCCACAATCTGGACATCTTCTAGAGCGTTTCGATTTTTTAGCATCCATTAATATGTACCAAATAACAAAAATATTCATTTTTTAATACACTACAGAAAAATCTATAAGGTGCAATGAAGTGAAGGTTATTCGCTATGTTTTTTGCTGTTAGAGTAAAACGGGGTAATAAAAAAGCCGCATATGATGCGGCTTTTAATGTACTTAAAGCTTAAAACTTGTCGCTTTATAAAATTATAGCTGCCAGTTGAAAGATACTGAATAACTACGCGGTGCGCCGTAATAACCCTGCTCCCAGAACAAGCTATGTAAGTACTTTTCGTTAGTTACGTTATTAACGTTTAAGTTAACGCTCATGTGGTCATTAATATCGTATGTTGCCATTAGGTTTAATAGGCCGTAAGCATCTTGCTTAGTAACAGGAACAACGCCAGACGGTTGAGTAGGTTGTACACGTTTAGTGTCGTCTTGCCATTGGTAGTTTAAACCAAAGGTTAAGCCGTCAACCTCAGGTACCTTATGAGTGACAGCAAGTTTAAATTGGTTTTCAGGTGTGTAGTTTTTAACTAATTCATCACCATCAATGTTTAGATTGCTGAAACTAAAGCTCGCGCTCAGCGTTTCGTTGATTTTGCCGCTAAGCTCTACTTCAATACCATCACTGTTAATACCATCTGCGCCATAGTAGCGAGTGTCATCAGGTAATGAACCTGGGATAGCAACAGCAAGGCCAACTTGTTTTGCATCAAAGTAGGCTACAGTTACAAATAAGTCGTCATCAAGTAGCTGTGCCTTTACACCAATTTCGCTACTTTTACCTGTGATTGGATCTAAATAATCACCGTTTACGTCACGCTCTGTTTGCGGAACAAAGGTTTCTGTGTAGCTTGCGTAAGTTGAGAAGCTTTCGTTGATATCATAAACAACACCGAAGTACGGCACTGTTTGGTCGCTATCTTTGTCTTTTGCAACGCCGTAAGAGGCACCTTCCGTTTCCCAATTTACTTGGCTTACACCCGCTAAAATGCTGAATGCGTCAGTTGCACGAATGCGTGTTGAAACATATGCAGAGCGTTGACGACTGGTGATATCAGCTCCTGTTAAACCATCAGTAAGTGTTGGCACTGGCGCTACACCATCCCAACCACCTAGCTCAGGCATCGCAGGGAAACCATTGCCTGTTGTACGGTCATACAATGATTTATCTTTATTATCCATATCTGCTTGGTTTACACCAAATGACAGATCATGTTCCATACCAAATAAATCAAATTTACCTGTTGCGTAGATATCTAAAATGTCGTGCTTATCTTTGTGGTCATATTCACTAGCATAACCAGTTAGGCCAAGACCTGTTTCTCTGTCTGGTGTGCCGTAAACATAGAAAAGCTCTGAATCTTGCTCATTTTCTAAGTGCGCGTAGCTTGCTTTTAAGAACCAAGTGTTGGTGATTGCTTGCTCAATTGATAAGAACAGCTGCTCAGTTGTGTTATTCCAATATGACCAATCTGAAGCAGTGCTGGTTGACGCATCAAAGTTTGTTGCTGAACCATCGCTGTAATAAAGTGGTAAGGCACCCCACAGTGGGCTGTCGGCATCTTTCTTTTGATTTACATAGTTTGCAGTGACTACTGTGCTATCAGTTAGCTGACCTTCGTAGGCTAGGTAGTAAATTGTTTTATCTTGCTCGTAACGGTCAAGGTATGACTCGGTTTTATGCTTAGTGAATACTGCACGTACAGCGTGGTTTTCGTTGATAGCTGTAGAGGCGTCAAGCTCTAAACGCTTGTTGTCCCACGAACCATACGATACAGACGCATTTACTTGTGTTTGATAAGTAGGACGTTTTAGAACCATGTTCACGGTTGCTGATGGGTTACCCGCACCTGTCATTAAACCATTGGCACCACGTACAATTTCAACACTATCAAAAATAGAGGTATCAAGAGTACCTTGGATTGAACCGTTGTCTTGTGGCATACCCATGCCATTAACCTGGAAGTTAGTGATCTCAAAACCGCGAGCTTTAAAATAAGTACGATCAGTTTCAATTTGCTCAACAGTCACACCCGGTGTGCTTTCAAGAACTGCGTTAAGGTTATCGAGTGAGAAGTCATCCATTAATGCACGTGAAACAACAGAGATTGACTGTGGTGTCTCTTTAATTGTTAGCCCTAATTTGGTCGCAGACTGTGCTTCTTCAGTGATGTAGTTTTTATGATGCTGGCCATACACGGCAATTTTTTCAATTGCTTGTTCTTCTTTTTGTTGTTCTGCAAAAGCGTGGCCACTTAAAAGTGCTGAGGTCACAAGGCTTAATTGAGATAAGCGCAAAAATTTTGTTGATGACATGCAAAGTTCCAATTAGTTCAATGAATAGTGAAATTAATGCGTAATCTAATCTAAATGAAAATAATTTGCAATTAGGTTTGCTGTTTTAGTGAATAATTGATTGCAAAAAAGTTTAAAGGGCACAGAAATATAAAAAGGAGATATAAAAAAAGCGGCCGAAGCCGCTTCAGGAAGTAAAATAAGTTTAAATCTTAAAAAACGTATTTTGCAGAGAACTGCAGACGATCCATATCGCCATCAGCACCGCTTTCTAACTCACGCTCGGCATGTTTAAACTCAACACCAAAGGTGAGCTTTTTAACAGGCGAGTATAAAAGGTTGACACTATAGCTTTGGCTCATTTCTGTAGGGTCGCCAGTCACTGCAAGTAAATCTGTGTTGTTATCTGCTGAGAAGAATGAGTAAAGGAAAGTAGAACGCCATTGGCTGTTCCAGTGTTGTTGGTAGGCAATAAAACCTGATGTTGAATCAATCGCATCTAAATCATCACCATCAAGCACAGCACCATTTGCTACGTTTAAACCAATGTAGCGGCCTAAACCTGAGCCTTGAGTTAGCATGAATTTTAGGTTGTTTTGGCCAAAATTAACTTTACCTGAGGCGCTGATACCGAACGATGATGTATCTGCATCAATGCCATTTTGCTTGTAAGTTAATTGACGAGCAAGACCGGTAAATACTAATTCACCCCAATCAGCTTTATGTGCATAACGTGCTGTAAAGTCAGGCATTGATGCATCATCAGTGGCTACGCGAGCGCCGTCTACTGTGACTGTGCTCTCTGGGTTTTCGATAGAGAATGACCAGTTGCCAGTAGTGTAACGTGCCTGTGCTTGGCGTACGAACACGGTACCCTCAGCAGGTCCCACGAAGTCGAGTGTTTCAGGTAATGCGCCTACGTTTTGAAAGTTTGACCATGCTTGACCAAATAACCAGCCATCATAAGTTACAAATGCCTGACGAATACGTGGCGCATAAGAGTTACTTACGCGTTCGTTACCGCCTGGTGCTGAAGCAATAAAGTCGATTTCAATTTTAGTTTTGATGGTTTTGCCATCGTCTAACTTTGTTGCGGTACCTAGGTTAAAGCGAGATTGGCGCGCGTGCATGTCAAATACAGCATCGCTGTCGCTGTCTGCGCCTACTGGTGTTGTGCCTGGTACATAGAAGTCACGGCCAATACTACCACCGGCTGGTACGCCTGCTGAGTAATCACTCCACATGGCATCAAGTTTTACATAGCCACCATAAGAAACCTCTGTGTTACCAATGGTTGCAGCGTTAGCATTGCTGGCAAGTGCTGATAAAACAGCTGAAGCTGCTAGTGTTTTTAATGCGGTTACTTTTGTTGTTGTCATAATGTGTATTCCTGTCGAAGCTACTTGTTGCATTAATGATTTTTTAATAATGTTGTTGTACCACTGTTGTTTAAGATAAGACTTCTCTCAATTATCTATTGGTCTATTAGACTAAGGTGGAATATCTGGTTAAATCACAACCAATCTAACATTGAACTAGATTATAGAAGGCGATTTCGACGTTTTTTGTTAAATGACAAGATATACAACTAAGGTCTAATACTTTCAGGGGCTTTGCTGAGTGATCCTTGATGCAGGCCGTAGGCAAGTAATTAAAATGGAGACGACAACAATGTCAGAAAGTATCTATCCAGTACCAGCGCATATCAAGAATGCTGCATTAGTTGATAACGATAAATATAATACACTGTATAAGCAATCGATTGATGACCCTGAGGGATTTTGGCGAGAACACGGTAAACGCCTTGATTGGTCAACTCCTTACAATAAAGTAAAGAATACTTCATTCGACAAAGGCCACATCAGTATTCGCTGGTATGAAGACGGCCAACTAAACGCATCTTATAACTGTATTGACCGCCACCTTGCCACTAAAGCCGATAAAACAGCCCTCATTTGGGAAGGCGACAACCCTGAACACAACGAAAATATTAGCTACCAACAGCTTCACGACGAAGTCGCTAAATTAGCTAATGGCCTTAAAAAGTTAGGCGTATCAAAAGGTGACCGTGTTGCTATTTATATGCCAATGACACCGCAGGCTATTTACGCTATGCAAGCGTGTGCGCGTATTGGTGCGATTCACTCTGTGGTATTTGGTGGTTTCTCTCCATCAGCGATTGCTGACCGAATTAATGATTCAGGCGCTAAAGTGGTCATTACATCAGACGAAGGTCGTCGTGCAGGCAACTGTGTTCCACTTAAAGCAAATGTTGATGAAGCGGTATCACAAGATTCAGTAACCACTGTTGAGCATGTTATTGTTCACCAACTGACCGGTGGTGAAGTTGAATGGAATAGCCATGATGTTTGGTGGCATGAGCTTGTAGCTGATTTACCAGCTGAGTGCGAGCCAGAGCCAATGAATGCAGAAGATCCGCTGTTTATTCTTTACACTTCAGGCTCAACGGGTCAACCAAAAGGGGTGGTTCATACTACCGGTGGTTACCTTGTTTATGCATCGATGACACATGAATATGTGTTTGACCTGAAAGAAGACGATATTTTCTGGTGTAGTGCCGATGTGGGCTGGATCACAGGTCACAGCTACATTGCTTATGGCCCATTAGTGAATGGCTGTACACAAGTGGTATTTGAAGGTGTGCCAACTTACCCAACGGCGGGGCGTATGGGTGAAGTGATTGATAAGCACAACGTGACTATCCTTTACACAGCACCAACTGCTATTCGTGCTCTAATGGCGAAAGGTGATGAGCCAACAGCGACTTCAACTCGTAACAGCCTTCGTGTTATGGGCTCTGTGGGTGAGCCGATTAACCCTGAAGCGTGGGCATGGTATTACGAGCACATTGGTAACGAAAACTGCCCAATCGTCGATACTTGGTGGCAAACAGAAACTGGTGGCATCATGATCACACCATTACCAGGTGCGACAGATATGAAACCAGGTTCTGCAACTCGTCCGTTCTTTGGTATTGCACCGGCACTATTTGATGCTGAAGGCAACACATTAGAAGGCGCGGTTGACGGTAACCTTGTTATTTTAGACAGCTGGCCATCACAAGCTCGCACAGTTTATGGCGACCATGAGCGCTTTGAACAAACCTATTTCTCAGCATACCCAGGTGTGTACTTCACTGGTGACGGTTGTCGTCGTGATGAAGATGGCTACTACTGGATCACAGGTCGTGTAGATGACGTACTTAACGTATCAGGTCACCGCCTAGGTACTGCCGAAATCGAGAGTGCATTGGTTGCTCACGAAGCAGTAGCAGAAGCGGCTGTAGTTGGTTACCCGCATGATATTAAAGGTCAGGGCATCTATGTTTACATCACACCAAATGAGGGTGTTGTTGTGAGTGATGAACTAACAAAAGAGGTACGTAACTGGGTTCGTAAAGAGTTAAGCCCAATTGCATCACCAGATATGATCCAATGGTCTCCGGGTTTACCGAAAACTCGTTCTGGTAAGATCATGCGTCGAATTTTACGTAAAATTGCGGCAAATGAGCACCAACAGCTTGGTGATACCTCTACACTAGCCGATCCAAGCGTTGTTGATGAGCTAATCGAAAACCGATTAAATCGTTAAAATCGCGTTAAAAACTTGATTAGAAGTTGATTCTAAACGTAGTATATCGGCTGTCACTTAGAAATAGGTGTCAGCCGAATTTATTAGGAGTGAACCATGAGTCAGTTTTTAATAGCGGACGATCATCCGTTATTTCGTGAAGCGCTGAAAGGGGCATTGAGTGCTAAGTTCGCTGATTTAGAAGTGTTTGAATCGGAAAACTTTGATACCACTTTGCAGGTGCTAAGCGAGCAAGAAGATCTTGATATCTTACTACTAGACCTTCACATGCCAGGCAATGGCGATTTATACGGCCTTATTCGCATTCGCGAAGACTATCCAAGCTTACCAATAGCTGTTGTTTCCGGCAGCGAAGACATCAATGTAGTTTCTAAAGTAATGGGTTATGGTGCGATGGGATTTATTCCTAAATCATCTTCATCAGATGATATTGCGCTGGCAATCAACCACATTCTTGAAGGCGATGTTTGGCTGCCACTTGAACTTAAAGATAAAGTGGCTGCTGTAGATGGCGAAGACAAAGAAATTGCAGCGCAAGTGGCTTCACTGACACCGCAGCAATACAAGGTGTTGCAATACTTACACGAAGGCTTGTTAAACAAACAGATTGCTTACGAGTTACATATTTCTGAAGCAACCATTAAAGCACACATTACAGCAATTTTTAGAAAGCTAGGTGTGTATAACCGTACTCAAGCGGTATTAATTGCCTCTAAATTGCAACTAGAGCCTATTGAGTCGGCATAACAAAAGATAATAAAAATAATAAAGAGGCCATTCAGCCTCTTCATTTTATTGCTTAAGCGAACACCACGGTTCGATTTCCATTGATAAACAGTTTATGTTCAGATGCGAGTTGCAGCGCTTTACAGAATACTGTTTTCTCTACATCTTTACCCATTTTTGCCATCATCTCTGCGGTATCCGCATGACTGACATGCGTCACATCTTGTAAAATAATCGGCCCTTCATCAAGCTCATTATTAACAAAATGGGCGGTCGCACCAATAATTTTTACACCGCGTTCAAATGCCTGATGGTAAGGCTTTGCACCAATAAAGGCAGGCAAAAATGAATGGTGAATATTAATAATCTTACCTTCAAAGCGCGCCACAAATTCAGGGCTTAAAATACGCATATATTTTGCAAGGCCGATAATATCAGGCTGATAGCTGGCAATTAAATCACCGACTTGTTGATCATGCTCCGCACGGCTTAAACCTTCGTGCGATACCACATGAAATGGCACGCCAAAGCCTGCAGCCAATGGTGCTAAATCAGCGTAGTTGGCAATCACAGCCAGTACTTCGATGTTTAAGGCTTTTTCGAACTGCTTAAGTAATACACCACCTAAGCAGTGCGCTTCTTTAGTGGCAAGCAATACCACTTTCGTTTTTTCGCTGCTGTGCAGGGCAAGCTCTGCGCCATCAGGAAGTAGCTCAGCAAGCCTTGGTAAGAAGTCCTCAGCAATAACACCGCTTAACTCTGTACGCATAAAAAAGCGTTTAGCGTCTTTATCTACAAATTCGTTATTACGCGTAATGTTTAAATTATGCTGATGACAAAGGCCGGTGATCTTGGCAATTAGACCAACATCATCATCGCATTGAGTGGTTAAAATCGTGTTCATAGTCCTCATTCTAATCCCGTTTGTGTGATCACCATTATTTGCTAATTTTTTTGTGCTGCATAGCGCAAATTTAACTATCTAATAATTTATCTGATTTGATTGCATAAACGCCTAAAATGTAACCATTATTTACTTTTCGTGTAAAAGTAAGCTGCTTTCACTATAAATGTGATTTTCTGTCCATAATTATGATTAATTAAGTGCTTTTCTACATCATTTTCTACACTTTTTAACTTTATCGTAAGTAACTGTAAGTGAAGGTAATAGTTTGTAAAACATAGAATTATTTCGATTTATTCAAGTCAAAATGGGGTATTACAAACAATAAGGAAAAAATTCCATGAAAAGCACTCTGCTTAAAACAATTGTTGCCTCAAGTTTGCTTTCGGTACTAGCTGCCTGCTCAAGCGATGACAGCAGCAGTAGCAACAGTGGCTATGTGCAACTGTACAATGGCTCTTACAACAGCCCATACACGCGTTTATTTGTTGATGACACTGAGCGCTCGGGGGCAGACTTTGGTGATGTATCAACTCGTCATAACTACAGTTCGGGGGAGTATGATCTCAGTTTTGAATATGTTGATGCCAACGACAGTTATATTTCGATTGACGAAGAAACTATCAATATAAAAAATGATCAAACTCAGTTATTAGTAATGAATGGTGACTTTGCTGAACCAATTTTTACAGAGCTAAGTGTGCCGACGTCAAGCGATGAAGATGAATTCAATGTCGGCTTTTTTAATATTGTTGGCGAAGACAATCTTTACGATGTATATGTTGCCACTGACGACGGTGTATTTGATACCGCAGAGTTATTAATGACTTCGCAATACCTCGTTGAGCCAGAATTAGCCACGCTTGAGGAAGGTTATTACACTATTTATATTACCGCTAGCGGCAGCACAGATGTGATTTTTGAATCACCAACCGTGTATTTTAATGATGAAGCAACGTACATGGCGATGATCCGCCCAAGTTATGCAACAGAAGAAGATGGCATTACGCTTGATGTCGTGACGGCAAGTAGCTCTGTAACACAACTAAACCACCAAGACGCGCAAGGTCAGCTGCGTTTTATTAATACCATTGATGATTACACGCAAACCCAGTTTAAAGTAACCCGAGGCACAACGGCGACTAACACCGAAGTTGTTAGCAACGATAGTTACTCTGAATACATGAGCATGTCGCCAAATAGTTACAGCGTCGCCATGTTAGATGAAGCTGGCGACACGATTGTAGATAATTTCTTAATGACATTAGAGCGTGAGCAAAGTGCGGTTGGTCTTTTCTACAATGACAAAGATTACGGCCCTCGTATGATGACCATTGAAGAAAATCTAACACCAAGCAGCTACAGCCACGCAGTTACTGTGGTTAACTTAATTGATAGCTATGCAGGGCAAGAGATAGACGAAGTCGATGTGTACTTTACCCTCAATGGCGAAACGGTTGAAGATACTAGCAATGTTGTTGAAGGGTTAGATCAATACGACCAACAAGAGCAGGTGGTTGATAACGAAGTTTATACAACTTATGTGGTGTTTGAAGATAACGGCCAACAGATTGTGCTCTTGCAACAAAGCGATATGGATTTTACCGAAGAAGGTAACTATATCTTGGTGATTGAACACGATGAAACCACTGATTCAGGTTACAAAATGACCTTAGAGCGTACGGTGACTGAACAGTCTTAACCGGCTAAAACGCAATATCGTTGTTTATTTACTCTTGCTAAGTGTTTATTGTATAAACAATTAAGGCTTTTGCTTTTTTGTTTAAAGTATACACAAGGAGAGAGTATGGACGGCGGTATTGCGTTACTAGTCTTACTAGCACTAGTTGTTGTAGGTGGCTCAATTGCTGGCATTATTGCCTTTTTTCAACTCTCTAGTTTAAAGCGAGAGGTGGCTGCTCTTCGAGTAAAACTTAACGCGACATATGTTAATAATCCTCAAAAAAATACTGCAAACACGTTTGAAAATTCAAACGAAGATCTGACTGATACTGCAAAATTTGAACCAGAGCCTGTAGTCATTATTAAGCCGATTGAGGCTATCCCTAAAAAGCCAGAGCCAACAAAACCCAAGCCTGCCATTTTAAATCCGCTAGTAAGCCAACTCGTTACACAAATCAAAGCCAATTGGCTAACTTGGGTAGGAGCGGTTGCACTTGCCTTTGGTGGTATCTTTTTAGCCCGCTATTCACTGGAAGCAGGCTTATTATCCGAAACTATGCGACTCACACTTGGGGCTATTTTTGGTCTGAGCTTAATTGTTGCGGCTGAGGTTTTACATCGTAAAGGTATTATCTTTGATGGGTTTAGTAACTATATTCCCGCGGCGCTGGCTAGCGGCGGCTTTATTAGTTGTTTTGCATTGACCTTACTGGCCTACAGCCATTATGGCTTACTCCAAGCTTTACCTGCATTTAGCATTTTAACCTTAGTTTCTGTAGCAGCAAGCTGGATGGCACTGCGCTTTGGTCCAGTGCTTGCGGTCATTGGTATTATTGGCGCCTACAGCGTTCCAGTTTGGGTCAATACCGGGAGTAATGACTTTATAGCACTGCTAACCTATGTTGCTTTTGTTAGTGTTTCTGCTTCGCTGGTAGCGCATTATGTAAAGCGTCATTGGTTGTGGTACCTGTTATGGGCAGGTCATTTAGGTTGGTACATTTTAGTTGCATTGACAGTATCTAAAAACCTGCATTGGTTTATTAATCTTTATGCTCTATTTAGCATTATATTGTTAATTGCTATTCCACGCCTTGGGCTGGGCTTTAAGCAAATTGAATACCGCCCACATCGCTTTAAAACGCTACTGAAACAACTGCCCGACAACCCTTTGTTATTAGCGGTTGTCGTACCACTTTATCTTTTACTCATGAGTAGTAACCAACTGCTTACTTGGCAATTGAGTATGTTGTTGTTAGTGGCTTTACTGTTGTTTTTGGTATTAAAAAACAGTACATGGGATCACTGGCTAATAATAGCTGTGGTGAGTGTGGTGTGTTTGCTGACAGGGCAAAATAATACTGTTGATTATTCTGAGCAACTTTTTGTTTTTAGGCAAAACTACGGAGCAGGGCTGTTCTTTATTGCTCTGTTTGCAGGCTATGGTTTTTTATTTGGTCGTAAATACCCTAAACGCTTTGGCTTTACGTTACTCGCATCACTTTCAAGTTTTGTGATTATTAGTTGCTTATATCTCATCACTCCCGACCATGCCTTGATGACGGCATACCCGGTTTGGTGCTTTGTATTACTGGCACTGTCTGCCTGGCTATTTAAGTTATCCATCAATAGCACAAATCCAATGCGAGTATTTAGTTACTGGCTCGGCGGTAATGCCAATATTAGTTTGGCATTATCCATGCTCCTTGAAGGCAGCAGCTTGACCTTAGCGCTTGCTGTGCAAGTGTTGTTGATCAGTTTTTATGTGAATAAACAGTCACTCAGCATACTGACTTGGCCGCTTAAAGGTTTAGTTGGTGCTTTACTCATTAGATTAAGTTTTGCACCTTGGTCAGCGGATTACAGTGATGCGCTGCAGCTCGGTGTACATTGGAGTTTGGTTGTTTATCCTGTATGTGCTTGCTTATTTTACTTGGCAGCAAGGCATTGGCAGCAGCAATCTGTTCGAATGTGGCTAGAGGGTGCAGCCCTACATTGCATTGCTTTATTTATTACCACAGAGACGAGCTATCAGTTAGTAGGGCGCTATCCTGATTTTGAGAGTTTGTCTGTGTATGAGCATATTTTACTGACCTGTAACTGGGGCATCTTGGGCTGTGTTTACTTACTGCGCTCACGCTTTACTGCGCAATTGGTTAAGCTCTATCAAATGGCTGGTTTTGCGTTATTAACATTAAGCGGCTTGCTAGTAGTGAAAAGCTTTACCGCTGTAAATCCGTTTTTTGAACCGATAAATATAGGCAGCTGGCCGATTATTAACTGGTTACTATTACTTTGGTTAGTACCAGCTTTAATTGCAATTTGGGCAAGCCGACTGACGAAATCTCAACACTATTTACAAAAGCTGTTTACAGCACTTGCAGGTGTGATGAGTGTTTTATATATCAATGCGGAAATTCGCCACAACTGGCAAGGCGAGTTTATAAATATTGCTTTGCCAACCTCAGATGCCGAACTTTACAGTTATTCTTTAGTTTGGCTTATTATCGGAGCTATGGTAGTTGTGATAGGGCATTTAAAAACCATTACGTTATTACAAAAGCTTGGCCTTGGCTTATTGGCGCTGGTGGTGTTAAAAGTGTTCTTGATTGATATGGCAAACTTAACTGGATTATTGCGGGCTATTTCGTTTATCGGCTTAGGCTTGTCGTTAGTGGCGCTTAGTTGGTTGTTCCAAAAATTTAAGGCAAAGCCTACTGCTTTGCCTTAAATCTATGTTTTTAAAAACGTTGGTTAAGTACTATTGTTAAGTACTGTGGTTAAGCAGTGCTTTGAGTTTTGCGGGCTTAACGGGTTTACTAAGGTAATGAATTTGCTCTTCTTTGGTTTGCTGTTTTAGCGCTTCATCACGTACCGCTGTGATTAAAATCGCCGGTACTGGGCTTTGCCAAATTTCTCTTAGAGTTTTAATAAGCGTGATGCCATCGCAATCATGACCGAGCTGATAATCCATTAAGATCACATCGGGCGCTCGGTGCTCTTTGGCATAGGCCATCACGGTTTCAACTTGATCAAAGAGCTGGTAATTGGCCTGCCACTTTTGCAATAGGCTTGCCATGGCATTAAGGTTTTCAGGGTCGTCATCCACCGCAATAATATTCATTGCACTGCGGTTCTCAACACCTTTTTTAGGTGCCTCTTTTTGTTGAATAAATTGGCTTTCACCATAAGGTACTTCAATACTAAAGCGGCTACCTTTGCCAGGCGTTGAACTGACATCTAATCGTAAAGAAAGTAAGTCGGCCATTCGTTTTACAACTCCTAAGCCAAGGCCAACCCCTTTGTTATCTCCCGCTTCAATACGATAAAAGTCATTAAAGATCTTCGCTTGCTCTACTTCTGTAATGCCGGGGCCTGTGTCCCATACTTCAATACGTAAATGATGTTTGCGTTTGCGACAAGCAATTAAAACTCGGCCACTATCAGTGTATTTAACTGCATTTGACACCAAGTTTTGAATAATTCGTCGTAAATAAGTGATATCACTGTGAACGATAACTCCTTTTGAACGCACCGTGAGTTTTAAGCCTTTTTCGCTCGACATAATGGCGTATTCGTTCTTAAGCGGGGCAAGTATGTCATCAATACTAAAGTGACGCGGAGCCGGCGTCATTGCCCCTTGCTCGAGCTTAGCAATTTCTAACAGCGCAGACATCAAATGCACCGTTGAATCTAAACTTGCGCCAAGCTTTTCAAAGTTATTTAAGTTGTTGCTCGAGAGGGTTTTATCATCAATGGCTGCAAGGTACAGGCGCGCCGCATTTAGCGGTTGTAAAATATCGTGACTTGCTAAGGCTAAAAATCGCGTTTTACTGTCATTAGCTTGTTCTGCCTCTTTTTTAGCTAAAGTAAGCGCTTGCTCAGTTTGTACTCGGCTATCGATTTGTGCTTGTAAATCTTTATTGATAGTACGGATTTCTTGAGTACGCGCTTCAATACGGTTTTCAAGGTCCATGTTTACTTCTTCAAGCGCATTTTGCGTTTCGATATGCGTGGTAACATCAGAGAAACTTGTTACAAAGCCACCATCTGGCAGTGGGTTACCAATCATTTCGAACACTTGGCCATTACGGCGGTGGCGAATAAAGTGGTGGGGCGTGCCGTTTTTAAGATGCTGCACGCGCTTTTCTACATGGCGCTCAACTTCACCAGGACCACACTCGCCGCGCTCGGCATTGTAGCGGATCACTTCCTCTATGGGTTGACCAACCTCTAAAAAGTTTTCTGGGTAGTCAAACATTTCTGCGTAGCGCTTATTCCATGCCACTAAATTAAGCTCTTTATCAACAACAGAAATACCATGGCTGAGGTTTTCAAGTGAGGTGAATAATAGGTTTTGGTTAAATTGCAGAGCTTGTGTGGTTTCATCAAAAAAGTTAACGACTTCTTCAAAGGCCATGCGTTTACCAGAGGCAACTGTGTGGATCAGCGCCTGTGCTGAAGAGGCACCAAGCACACCAGTTAAGGCGCGTTCACAATAGGCAATAAACTCAGGTTCTGGGTGTGCGTTATTATTATCTAAGTTATGAGTTAAAGAGTAATGGGCTAAAACTTGTTGCGATCGCTGTACGCCCAAGAAGGTTTGTAGCAGAACCTTAAAGTCGTAGACGGTGGCTTTCACATTTTTATTCAAGCGTCTAGCAAACACAGCTTGATCTTTAGGATTAACAAAGGCAGCTGCCTGAATTTTATCAATTAAACGCTCATCTGCACCGAGCGAAAAACTAATGTAACAACCAATATTGGCAAATAAAGCAATGAGGGTGCCACGAGTAATGAGTGTTTGTTGTAGCTCTGCGTTTAAGGTATTGCCTGCATCTAAAATAGGTAGCATTAAGAATAAAACCCAGCAAATGAAGCCTGTTAATAATCCCGCATAAACCCCATAAGCATGGCCTTTTCGCCAATATAGACCACCCACAATAGCAGGCAGTAATTGCGATACTAAAGAAAAGGCCACTAAACCCATACTAGCCAATGCTTTACCATGACCAAACCATTGCTGGTAGAAATACGACAAAATCAAAATGCCAGCAATTGTGAATCGTCTAACTAACAGAATTTGTGATTTATAGCTGCTGGTGATGAGATTACGTTTAAACTTACGACGCAGCATTAACGGCAATACCACATCGTTTGAGATCATGGTGCTGAGTGTAAGTGTGGCTACAACAATCATCGCTGTAGCCGCTGATAGACCCCCGATAAATACAAAGGTCGTTAAAAAGGCGTTTTCGTGCATCAGCGGTAGGGCTAATACAAAGCTATCTGGAGAGAAGCCACTACCAATGCCTGGGTGTATAGCTGCTGTTGCAATAGGGAAAATCATTGCAGCAGTCAGTAACAAATACAGGGGGAATGCCCAGCGGGCAGTATAAAGATGGCGTTTGTCTTGGTTATCGACCACAGTTACATGGAACTGCCTTGGTAAACAGATAATCGCCGCAGCTGCCATTAATGACTGACCGATAAAGTTAAAGCTAAAAAAGTCGAAGTTATGCCAGTGCTGCCAAATAGAGCCCTTTAGTTGCTCGGTTTGCACCGTAGTTAAATTAAATAATGTGTATAAAGCAAGCCCAGCAACGGCCACTAAAGCCAGTAATTTAATCATCGATTCAAAGGCAACAGCCAGCATCAGCCCCGAGCGATATTCGGTTACATCCACCTTACGAGTACCAAAGAATATCGCAAACATTGCCATGATAAGTGTTGCTGAAAGGGCCAGCATAGACCCCGAAATACGATCGTCGTTTTGCAGCAGTAAGAAGCTGCTACTCAGTGCTTTTAATTGCAGTGCGATATACGGAATAGTCGCTAATAAAGCGATAATCGTTACCATAATCGCGGTGGTTTGCCGTTTACCATAGCGAGCTGAAATAAAGTCGGCGATGGTGGTGATATTTTGCTTTTTACTGACCAGTACTAATTTACGTAAAAACCCTTGGCCGAAGAAAAATAGCAGCGCAGGGCCAATTAAAATAGGTAAGTAGTTCCAACTGCTGGTGGCTGCTGTACCAACCGAACCATAGTAGGTCCAAGACGTACAGTAAATCCCTAGTGAAAAAGAATAGACAAATGGGTGGTGACTAATTCTTTTTGCAAGAGGAGTGGTTTTATCTCCCCAATTTGCCAACCAAAACAACACGCCAATATAGGCGAGTGCAACAAATAAAAGCGCAGCTGTCATGTTTAAATTCAGTAATTATTGTAATAACACTACCTTACCAGAATTATGCGCGATTTCGATGGCTAGATTTTTTGCAATAAAAATTAATAAAAATCAAGTTGTTGATATTTAAAAGATAGTACTGTTTTATGCGCTGCTATTAGACTAATGTCGCAGATCATTCGTTTTTACTATTTTCGCTATTTCGCAAATTTATCTTTATAGGTTAAGTTATTGTTAAATATTGATTTTTACTATTTATTAACAAATGATGTTTTGCAGTTTACGTAAACGTAAACTGACTGTTACGACTATGGTCTCAATTCCATAAATCAGAACCCTTGCTAACTTAGTTAATGACAACTAATACCACTCATTACTTTTTTGTAATGCATAAGGGGATAAAAAATGGCTTTTAAAGATGAAGAACAAGCAAAAGCTTATTGGGCGGAAAACCTCGCACTGCTATTTAAATTATTAGCAATTTGGTTTGTCGTGTCATTTGGCTTCGGCATTTTACTGGTAGACGTACTTAACGAGATACGTTTCTTTGGGTTTAAACTCGGCTTCTGGTTCTCCCAGCAAGGCGCTATTTACACCTTTGTTGCTTTGATTTTTGTTTACGTTTTCAAAATGAATACGTTAGATAAAAAATACGGCGTAGACGAATAGGAGCTAAGCAATGGATGTTCAAACACTCACGTTTATTATCGTCGGTTTAAGCTTCGCGCTTTATATCGGCATCGCAATCTGGGCTCGTGCTGGGTCAACAAATGAATTCTATGTTGCAGGGGGCGGTGTACCGCCGCTAGCAAATGGTATGGCAACCGCTGCTGACTGGATGAGTGCGGCATCGTTTATCTCAATGGCGGGTATTATCTCGTTTGCGGGTTATGACGGTGGTGTGTATCTAATGGGTTGGACAGGTGGTTATGTACTACTTGCACTTTGTTTAGCTCCTTACCTACGTAAGTTTGGTAAGTTCACGGTACCTGATTTCATCGGTGACCGTTATTACTCACAAGCTGCACGTGTTGTTGCAATTTTATGTGCTATCTTTATCTGTTTCACATATATCGCAGGTCAAATGCGTGGTGTAGGTGTGGTTTTCTCTCGCTTCTTAGAAGTAGATATTGAGACCGGTGTTTACATTGGTATGGTGATTGTATTCTTCTACGCTGTATTAGGCGGTATGAAGGGGATTACATATACGCAAGTAGCTCAGTACTGTGTACTCGTATTTGCTTACCTTGTTCCAGCAATCTTCATTTCAATGATGATGACAGGTCACTTCTTCCCACAAACCGGTTTCGGTGCAACCCTTAGCGATGGCTCAGGACAGTTTGTACTTGATAAACTAGATGGGCTCAGTACCGAGCTTGGCTTTGCGCAGTATACCGAAGGCTCGAAGAGCATGATTGATGTATTCGCAATCACAGGCGCGTTAATGGTTGGTACTGCAGGTTTACCACACGTAATCGTTCGTTTCTTCACTGTTCCACGTGTTAAAGACACGCGTATCTCAGCTGCATGGACACTTGTTTTCATTGCAATCGTTTATACAACAGCACCTGCTGTAGCGTCATTCGCTCGTGTAAATATGATTGATACAATTAACGGTAAAGACGGTAGCGGTACAGAGTACGCAGAAGCACCAGCTTGGGTTAAAAACTGGGAAAGAACAGGCCTAATCACCTTTAATGATAAAAATGGTGACGGCAAAATGTTCTACTCAGCAGGTAAGATTGATGATCCAAACAGCGCAAACGAAGTTAAAGTGGACCGCGACATCATGGTACTTGCAAATCCTGAGATCGCAGACTTACCAGCATGGGTGATTGCATTAGTAGCAGCAGGTGGTATCGCAGCAGCGCTATCAACAACAGCAGGCTTACTATTGGTGATCTCGACCTCGGTATCCCATGACTTATTAAAACGCACCTTAAAACCAGATATAAGTGACAAACAAGAGCTACTTGCAGCACGCTTAGCTGCGATGATAGCGATTGTGATTTCAGCTTACTTTGGTATTAACCCGCCAGGGTTCGTGGCCTCGGTTGTTGCCTTCGCCTTCGGCTTAGCAGCGGCGAGCTTCTTCCCAGCCATCATTATGGGTATCTTCTCTAAGAAGATGAATAAAGAAGGTGCGATTGCGGGTATGGTGACAGGTATTACATTTACAGCGGCTTATATTATCTACTTCAAGTTCGTAAGCCCTGAGTTGAATACACCGGCAAACTGGTTATTTGGTATTTCACCTGAAGGTATCGGTCTTATTGGTATGATTGTTAACTTTGTAGTTGCAGCTATCGTACTTAAACTAACGGCTGAAACACCAGTTGAAATCCAAGAAATGGTTGAAGGTATCCGTAACCCTAAAGGTTCGAGCGCAGCACACGCGCACTAATAAAACCATTTTATAAGAACACACTCTTGACGTTTAAAAGCCCGACTTAAGTCGGGCTTTTTATTTATTTCAAACAGGGGTAGTGTAGATATTGTCTCTATTTTATAGCGAGAATGACCATGAATACCGAGCAACAGGAAGTCGCCCAATTTGTGATGCAGCAAACGCCATTTAATCAGCTTGATGGCGCTGCCAGTGAGTATTTTGTAAACCATCTCGATATTATTTATTTGACCCGTGAGAATCAAAATCAGTGGTTAAGTTCGGATAATCTAAGATTATTTTTAATTCGATCTGGCGATTATGATTTAGTTGACCCAAAAGGCGATGTGATCACTAAGTTATCAAGTGGCGATTACTTTGGTTTTCCTTCACTGTTAACTGGCGAAGCAATTCAAAATAGCATTTCAGTGCAAAAGGAAGGCATTGTTTACATGCTTAACCAAGCGGCATTTGATTACTTACGCCGTGAGTATAAGGTGTTTGAGCAATACTTTGTTCGTGCCCATAAAAACCGTTTATTGTCGTCTCATTATAAAAGTCAAAACGACAGTTGGTCGGAGAAAAAAATTTGCGAGTTGATGAATCGCAAGGCCGTCACCTTGGCGCCAGATGCAAGTATTCGTCAAGCCGCTAAAAAAATGAAACAACAGGGTGTTTCATCGATTATGTTGACTGAACATGAGCGTCTTGTAGGAGTCGTGACCGACCGAGATTTACGCAACCGCGTATTAGCCGATGAGGTTGACCCACAAGAGTCTGTTAGTAGCATCATGACGTGTAAACCCAAGTTTATTTTTGAAAATAACCGCGTGTTTTCGGCGCTACACTTAATGCTTAAGCACAATATTCACCATTTACCTGTGCTTGATGAACATCACAAACCGCTTGGTATGCTCACCAGTACTGATTTACTGCGTCAGCAAAAAAGCGACCCAGTACAATTGATTGGGCGAATTTACAAAGCGCATAGCGTGGTTGATTTAAAACGTTATTCGCAAGAGATACCCGGTTTATTAAAAGGCTTTTCGAACAATATTGACGATATCTCTTTGATTGGTAAATTATTAAGTGGCTTAACCGATGCGTTGACTTCGCGGTTAATTCGTTTGTTCCAAGAAGATAATGGTGCGGCACCAACCAGCTTTAGTTTTATTTGTTTTGGTTCGCAAGCGCGAGAAGAACAAACACTGCATTCTGACCAAGATAATGGCCTGTTGCTACCTGATGATTTAACAGAAGAACAACACGATTACTTTAAGCGCATGGGCGAGTATGTCTGTGAGCATTTAATTGAGTGCGGTATAAAACGTTGCCCTGGCAATATTATGGCGAGCAATGCACAGTGCCGTATGGGCATTAATGCTTGGACAGAAAAGTTTCATAAGTGGATCACCTCACCTACACCAGAGGCGATGCTCAATTGTAAGATATTTTTTGACCTACGTTTTATTGAAGGTTCCACTACCTTATATGCGCGCTTTTGTGAGCAGCTAAAACGCATTTCTAAAAATGACTTATTCTATGCGGCTATGGCCAGTGACATTAAAAATACGCCAGTGCCCATTGGTTTGTTTAATCAATTTAAATTAGAGAAAGACGAAAAGCAGCATAAGTACCTCGATTTAAAAAAACGCGGTGTGGTGATCATCAACGACATAGTACGTTTATATTCCCTCAAAGCGGGTATTCAGCGTGCTAATACGCAAGAGCGTATTGATGCGTTAATGAAATTTTCGTTACTCAATAAAGATGATCTCTATAACTTAAAAGACTGTTGGCGCTTTTTAACCCAGCTGCGTTTAGGCACGCAAATTAACGAAGAGGGATTGCCTAGCAACTGTATTAACCCAAATGCGTTGAATTCATTAGAGCGACATCAATTAAAAGAAGCATTTTATTTGGTTAAGCAGGCGCAACAAGCCGCCGCATTTAAGTTTGCTCGCGGTAGTTTATAGGAGAGGGTATGGTTAAACGCTGGTTAAGTCGGTATTTAGCGCGCAAGCAACTCTTGGCAGCTGATGCCTATAAAGAACGCTACATAGTGATAGACATGGAATTAACGGGGCTAGATCCTCGCCAGCACGAAATTGTCTCGGTGGCGTGGGTGATGATAGAAGATCAATGCATTAAACTCAGCGGTGCGCAGCACTTAATAAATAAAGACGTGCAAAGCTTAGAGCAAAGCCCGATTTATCACGGTATTGCAAAACAAGATATAGATACAGGTGAAAGCCTCGAAAGCATTCTTGGTAAGCTGCATCAGCATTTTGGTGAGTGCATTTTAGTGTTTCATAACGCGGCACTTGATTGGGGGTTTTTAAAACAAGCCTGCAGAACGCTTGGCTTAGATGCAAAAGCGCGTTTAATTCTTGATACCTTTGTTATTGAAAAAAAACGCCTGCACCAGCAAGGCCACGAAATTGGCCACGATGACTTAACACTTAGCGAATGCCGTAAACGCTACAACTTACCGCATTATAGCTCGCACCATGCTCTTACGGATGCCATGGCAACAGCCGAGTTATTCTTAGCCCAGTGTCATCAAATTAGTCGTGGTAAGGCATTGAAAGTAGGGGAGCTGATTTAACTTAAAGCCGCTATTTAGTCTTGAGGAAACTTTTGTTTATGATGTAAAACACGCATTACACGTATTGTGTCATCCTCAACCCAATAGGAAATAATCATCGATATTTCTGGAATAATGAGCAGTCGTCCTTTAATGCCAGCACGCTCTACACCCATCAAAGGCTGTGCTAATAAATTTTCTACCTTGGCTTCAATAAGCTCATCGGTTTTGTCTGCAGCACTTGGATTAAAGTGATAAAGATATTCGAAGATTTTTTCACGATCATTTAAAGATTCATCTTCCCACAGGATCATAGATTGCCTCTATTGCGTATTTTTGCTTTACGCTCAGCCATGCGGGATTTAGCTGTTTCGTTGTCGATAAAAGTACTTTCACCAGCCTCATATTTATCAAAAGCTTGATTTACTTGCTCTGTTAACCAAGCGTCATGAGACAGCGCTTTTCTTTGTTGCTCAGCTAGTTGTTCAGTGAGTTCTCTACAAGCATCACTAAGTGTTTTACCTTGGCTTTGTGCCATTTGCTGGGCAAGTCGTTTAGTTTCTTCATCAACTCGAAATTGAATTCTGGTATCCATGCTAGACTCCTCATCTATGTGTGTACAAATGTTAGCACTAGCGTGAGGGTTGGGCAACTAACTCACTTTTTAATTAGAGTTAAGGTGAGTGGTAATTTACTAACTTAAGTAGCATTATTTATCTTACTCTCTTATAAAAACTCTTCAGGTTGATTACCAAAACTGCGCCATCTAAAAAGTGTTAGGCAACTTTTATTTCATCTGACCTCTTATAAAAACTCTTCAGGTCGATTACAATACCGCCATCTAAAAGGCAGCTGCCTTTATCTGCAAGCAAATAGAGTGGATTTTCTTCTTCATGGCAATCAAACTTGCAATTAATGGTTTTGGTCGAATCGGGCGCAACATCGTCCGTGCTCTGTATGAGTCTGGGCTTGAAGATCAAATCAAAATTGTCGCTATTAACGAATTAGCCGACCCTAAGGGCATTGCCCATCTCCTTAAATACGATACATCTCATGGCCGCTTTTCATTTCCAGTTAATCTTGGCGAAGATACTTTAACGGTTGCTAACGACTCTATAGCCTTATTTGCAGAAGAAAACCCTGCAGAACTGCCTTGGCAAACTCTTGATGTTGATGTGGTTCTTGAATGTACAGGGGTGTATCACTCTCGTGAACATGCAGAACTACACTTAGCTGCGGGCGCAAAAAAAGTATTGTTTTCACAGCCTGCAGATGCTGATGTTGATGCCACAATTGTGTATGGTATTAACGATGATGAGCTAAAAGCTGAACATACGATTGTTTCAAACGGTTCATGTACCACAAACTGTATTGTGCCAGTAATTAAAGTGTTAGATGACGCATTTTCGATTGAATCTGGGGCTATTACAACGATTCATGCCTCGATGCATGATCAACAAGTGATTGATGCGTATCATCATGATTTGCGTCGTACTCGCGCTGCAAGCCAGTCTATTATTCCGGTGGATACAAAGCTTGCTCGTGGTATTGAGCGTATTTTGCCTAAGTTTCATAGTCGCTTTGAAGCCATTGCTGTTAGGGTACCCACTATCAACGTGACTGCAATGGATTTAAGTGTAACAGTGAATACTGATGTGAATTTAGCGACTGTCAATCAAGCACTTAAGTTAGCTGCAAAAGACCGCCTTGACGGTATTTTAAGCTACACAGAAGAGCCATTGGTATCGGTAGATTTTAATCATGACCCACATTCTTGTATCATAGATGGCACTCAGACACGTGTTAGTCATAAACGACTGATAAAGTTGTTAGTGTGGTGCGATAATGAGTGGGGCTTTGCGAATCGTATGCTCGACACTGCGCGTGCGATGATGGCTGTAAGCCAATAATGTATAAATATAATATTAGTATCGTTAACTAAGGAGAAGTCCATGTCGGTCATTAAAATGGCAGATTTAGATTTAAACGGCAAACGCGTGTTAATTCGTGAAGATTTAAATGTGCCTGTAAAAGAAGGTAAAGTGACCTCTGATGCGCGTATTCGTGCAGCATTACCAACTATCAAATTAGCGTTAGAAAAAGGCGCTAAAGTAATGG
The DNA here is from genome assembly GCF_017808125.1 of Pseudoalteromonas sp. PA2MD11. Classification (NCBI taxonomy): domain Bacteria; kingdom Pseudomonadati; phylum Pseudomonadota; class Gammaproteobacteria; order Alteromonadales; family Pseudoalteromonadaceae; genus Pseudoalteromonas; species Pseudoalteromonas sp. PA2MD11. Next base: position 60,335 of record NZ_JADKNF010000004.1, on the reverse strand, counting down.
TGATGTCACACCTTGGCCGCCCTACGGAAGGGGAATATGATGAAGCGTTTTCACTTGCCCCTGTGGTTAATTATTTAAATGATGCCCTTGAGCAAACAGTTCGTCTTGAAAAAGACTACCTAGAAGGCGTAGACGTTGCTGATAACGAAGTGGTTGTTTTCGAAAACGTGCGTTTTAACGCTGGCGAAAAGAAAAACGACGAAACACTGTCTAAAAAACTAGCTGCATTATGTGATGTTTACGTAATGGACGCATTTGGTACGGCTCACCGTGCACAAGCATCGACTCACGGTGTGGGTTTATTTGCTGATGTTGCATGTGCAGGTCCACTACTTGCGGCAGAGTTAGACGCACTAGGTAAAGCGCTTGATAACCCAGCTCGTCCTTTAGTTGCTATCGTTGGTGGCTCTAAAGTATCGACTAAGTTAACTGTACTTGATTCACTTTCTAAAGTGGTTGACCAACTTGTAACAGGTGGTGGTATCGCTAATACCTTCATCGCAGCAGCAGGTCACTCAGTAGGTAAGTCTTTATTTGAAGCTGATTTAATTGATGAAGCAAACAAATTAAGTGCGGCAGCAAAAGCTAATAACGGTGAAATCCCGGTACCAACTGATGTTGTTGTAGGTAATGAGTTCTCAGAATCTGCAGTGGCAACACTAAAAGATGTGAATGAAGTAACAGACGAAGACATGATCTTCGATATTGGTCCTGATACAGCAAACCAATTAGCAAAAATCATTGCTAATGCGGGCACTGTTGTATGGAATGGTCCAGTAGGTGTATTTGAATTTGACCAATTTGGCAACGGCACACGTGCTATTGCTGATGCGATTGCTAACTCAAGTGCATTCTCGATTGCTGGTGGCGGTGATACGCTTGCAGCGATTGATAAATACGGCATTGCCGATAAAGTTTCTTACATTTCAACCGGTGGTGGTGCTTTCCTTGAATTTTTAGAAGGGAAAAAATTACCAGCAGTTGCTATGCTTGAAGAACGTGCTAAGTAATTAGTGCGTATGCCAGCGTAGTTATTAGGTAATTACGCTGGTTTAGCTGTTAATAAAATACCTCTCACCCTCGTTTTATTTACAGCTGTTACGGTAGGCGCGAGCTTTTCGTGATGCAGTGATGCATCAAAAAATAACTTATCCGTTCAAACTAGATAGTAGGAAACTACTGTCGATACAATTTGGAGAATACCAAATGGCTTTAATCAGTATGCGACAACTTCTTGATCATGCAGCTGAAAATGGTTACGGCGTACCTGCTTTTAACGTTAATAACCAAGAGCAAATGCGCGCAATTATGGAAGCGGCTGACAAAACAAACAGCCCGGTAATTGTACAAGGTTCAGCAGGCGCACGTGCCTATGCTGGTGCCCCTTTTATTCGTCATATGATTTTAGCTGCCGTTGAAGAATGGCCACATATTCCAGTCGTAATGCACCAAGACCACGGTACTTCACCAGGTGTATGTCAGCGTTCAATCCAGTTAGGCTTTTCATCAGTTATGATGGATGGCTCATTAATGTCTGATGGTAAAACTCCTTCAAGTTATGAATACAATGTTGATGTTACTCGTCAAACCGTTGAAATGGCACATGCTTGTGGTGTGTCTGTAGAAGGCGAGTTAGGTGTTTTAGGTTCACTTGAAACAGGTGAAGCAGGTGAAGAGGACGGCGTGGGTGCAGAAGGTAAATTATCTACTGATCAAATGCTAACAGATCCTGAAGAAGCCGCTGATTTCGTTCGTAAAACTAAAGTTGATGCACTTGCTATTGCTTGTGGTACATCACATGGTGCTTACAAATTCACGCGTCCACCAACAGACGATATCTTAGCGATTGATCGCATCAAAGAGATCCACGCGCGTATTCCTAACACGCACTTGGTAATGCATGGTTCGTCTTCAGTGCCACAAGAGTGGTTAGAAGTGATCAACCAATACGGTGGTGAAATCCCTGAAACCTATGGTGTGCCAGTAGAGCAAATTATCGAAGGTATTAAATACGGTGTTCGTAAAGTAAATATCGATACCGATCTTCGTTTAGCATCTACAGGTGCAATTCGTCGCCACTTAGCTTTAAACCCAGCTAACTTCGATCCACGTAAATACTTAGCTGAAGCAACGAAAGCAATGACTGAGATCTGTGTTGCTCGCTACGAAGCCTTTGGTACGGCAGGCCAAGCTGGTAAGATCAAGCCTATCTCTTTAGATGATATGCACCTTAAATACTTATCAGGTGAACTTGATCCACAAATCAAGTAATTGATAATAAATCGAAAAAGCCGGCTTGCATGCCGGTTTTTTTATGATTCGATCAAGGCGGATCAACGATTTACTTACTCGTGCTTTTCGGGATCACTGTTTTACTAACCTTCGCTTCCACGGATCATTATTTTACTAGTTGTATACTGATCATATGCTTTTCTTTGCTCAGCTTTTATACGAAATGCTGAGTGTCTTAACATTAAATCAACAAGTTATCTTACTCTCTAAGTAAAAAACTGATCTGTGGGTGATCAACTTGGTAAAAACCTGATCTTGATCTGATGGAGTTAGTAGATCTGTGATCCGTGATTTTTATGTGAAATATAGTCACCTTGCCTTGACCAAAAGCCCTTTATGTTCGATTTTTAAGTTACTGCTTAAATTAAGGATCGCTACCATGAATAAACCTGCCATGATGTTGTCGAGCTTTGCAATGTGCTTTATTTCTTTTCATAGTGCTGCCGAAGCTGTAGATGTGTATGGTCGGGCCCATTTAGGGGTTGCTAATAGCGACACTGGCGATGGCAGCGAAACGTCTATTGAGAGCTACAGTTCACGTATGGGTATTAAAGGTAGCGGTGAAATAAGTGATGGATTAAAAGCTGTATATAAGTTTGAATTTGCAGTAAATGCAGCAGATCAAGACAGCGATGGTAAAACTGAAGAGAATATTACCGCTCGTAACCAATATGTTGGTCTTCAAGGCAGTTATGGGCAGGTAGTACTTGGTCGACATGATACAGCGTTAAAAGTATCGCAGGGTAAAATTGATTTAATGAACGACTTTAATGGTGATGTTAAAGCCTTATTTAATGGCGAAAATCGCCTTGGCGATGTGGTTCATTATAGCTCGCCAATTGTCGGCAATATGCAATTTGTGGTCACCTACATTGCTGAAGATAACTCCAAACAAGATGAAGAAACCGGTGTTTCTGCGGCATTTATGTATGGTGATAGTAAATTTAAAAAAACGCCTTACTTTGTTAGTGTTGCCCATGACAGTAAAGTAGCCGGTTATGATACAACGCGGTTTACGGCGCAAGGTAAATTAGGCGATTTAACCTTAGGCGGTATGTATCAACAAAGCGAAAAAGTTACAGGTTCCGATAAAGAAGATGGCTTTTTAGTGAGCGCATCTTACAAAATCGATAAATATAAGTTATTGGCGCAATACCAAGATACTGATGGCAGCTTTGGTAAGTTGAAAGATTCAGGGAGTGGTACCTCTGTTGGTGTTGAACGAAGCCTGTCAAAACAAGCACGTATGTACATGTGGTATACGCAATTTTCACTAGATAATAGTGCTGATGAAGATCATCTTGCAGTCACTTTAAGGTATGACTTTTAATCCGAAATTTACTATTAAAGCGTAAAAAATGGCTATTTTTGCTTTGATTCTTTTGCGCTTTTTCAATTACTCGTTAGACTTTCATAAAAATGTCATACTTAGTCATAATAATGAAACCAGTTCGCTAACGAAAGAGATAAATTGGAATGTCACGTAAAGTACTAGTCGTCGATGACGAAGCGCCTATCAGAGAGATGCTGGTTTTTGTTTTAGAGCAAAATGGTTTTCAAGCAATTGAAGCAGAAGATTATGACTCTGCGATTGAAGCTATGGTTGAACCATACCCAGATATGGTTTTATTAGATTGGATGTTACCTGGTGGTAGCGGTATTCAAATTGCTAAGAAATTTAAGCAAAACGAATACACTCGTCAAATACCTATCATTATGCTGACTGCTCGCGGTGAAGAAGAAGACAAAGTACGCGGCCTTGAAGTAGGTGCTGATGATTACGTAACCAAACCATTTTCTCCTAAAGAATTAATGGCGCGCATTAAAGCGGTTATTCGCCGTGTTTCACCAACCTCATTAGAAGAAGCCATTGAAGTCCATGGCTTACGCCTTGACCCAATCTCACACCGTGTAACCTCAGAAGGGAGTGAATTGGATATGGGGCCTACTGAATTTAGATTACTCCATTTCTTCATGACGCATCCAGAACGTGTTTACAGCCGTGAACAATTACTTGATCATGTATGGGGAACAAATGTATATGTAGAAGACCGTACAGTTGATGTACATATTCGTCGTCTACGTAAAGCGATTGCACCATTAGGGCATGACCGTTTAGTACAAACCGTTCGCGGTGCAGGCTATCGTTTTTCAAGTAAATTATAAGTGTCATAGCAATGACCTTAACAAGCTAATTTACATACTTAAGGTAAAGTGAGTGTATGTATCGAGTAGTGAATAAACAGGCGTTAGCAAAACGCCTGTTTATGTATTTCTTACCCTTGTTATTAGTTGGCGTACTTGTAGGTGCGCCTTTTTTGCTTTTATTTTTAGGCTCTTTTGCACTGCTAATTTGGCATTATCATCAATTATATCGCCTCAGCGATTGGCTTCTTAATCAACGTAGTTTCAACCCACCCGAAGGGGAGGGAGCGTGGGAGCAAGTCTTTGAAGGGATCTATCACTTACAACATCGAAACCGTAAAAAACGTAATGAACTTGCAGACTTAATACGCCGCTTTCGTGATGGCGCCGAGGCTGTCCCTGATGCGGTAGTGGTTTTACAAAAAGATCTCAGCATCATTTGGTGTAACCAATTGGCTTTAAAGGTTTTAGGGTTACAGTGGCCTACCGATCATGGGCAACGCTTAGATAATCTTATTCGCGATCCTAAGTTTGCAAAGTACATGCATAAAGCCTGTTTCGATGAACCGCTCGAGCTTGATGGTGGCCACAGCTACGATCAAACCTTAGAGTTTCGTGTTATGCCCTATGCAAGTTCACAGTTGATGATGGTGGTGCGTGATGTTACTCGCTTAAAGCAACTTGAGCAGATGCGTAAAGATTTTGTGGCCAATGTTTCTCATGAGCTGAGAACACCACTTACAGTGGTAACCGGTTACTTAGAAATGCTTGATTCAGATAGCTTACCACCTCCTGCAATGTGGCAAAAAGCGCAAACTACCATGCTTGAACAATGTAAGCGCATGGACAGTCTAGTTAATCAATTATTATCGTTGTCGCGTATTGAAGGGGCACGTCGTCAAGATAACGATAAGCCTGTCAATGTGCCGCAGCTACTTACCTATATTCAAACCGAAGCACAGTCATTAAACCAAGATAAAGGCCATGAGCTTATTTTTAATGTTGATGCGAGTTTAGACATTAAAGGGGCTGAAGACGAATTACGAAGTGCCTTTTCTAACCTTGTTTTTAATGCCATTCATTACACCAAGCCCGGTGGCAAGATTGTGGTTGATTGGCAGCTTAAAAATAACCAAGCCGCGTTTAGTGTGACCGATAATGGTGATGGTATTGCTGCTGAACATATTAACCGTTTAACGGAACGTTTTTATCGTGTTGATAAGGCTCGTAGCCGCACTACAGGTGGGTCAGGATTAGGTTTAGCAATTACAAAACATGTACTTACAAGGCATGACAGTCGTTTAGATATCAGCAGTAAATTAGGCCAAGGCTCGACCTTTGCGTTTGCATTTGGTAGCGAAAAAGTCGTGCGTTTAACAGATAATATTAAAAAAACTGCAAAGTCATAAAAATGTCATTTAAGGGTAATCTAACTGTCATCTAGTGTCATTAGAGTAGACCGCAGTTAGGAAATGGGACGAACAAATCGGAGTAACCCCTATGAAATTCAAAAATCTCGTTGCCGCAATGGGTGTGGCTGTAACAACATTTGTATCAGCACAAGCAGCTGCAGTTGATAAAGATATGCCTGAGTACACTAAAGTAAGTGGTATCTCTGGTAACTTCTCATCTGTAGGTTCTGACACGCTTGCAAACATGATGACGTTCTGGGCAGAAGAGTACAAGCGCTTCTATCCAAACGTAAACATTCAAATCCAAGCAGCGGGTTCTTCAACTGCTCCTCCAGCATTAACTGAAGGGACAGCAAACTTCGGCCCAATGAGCCGTCGTATGAAGTCAAAAGAAATTGAAGCATTCGAAAAGCGTTACGGCTACAAGCCAACTGAAGTACGCGTTGCAATCGATGCTCTTGCTGTATTCGTACACAAAGATAACCCAATCAAAGGTTTACGTATTGACCAAGTTGATGCGATTTTCTCTTCAACACGTAAATGTGGTGCTGATGCACAGGTTAATCGTTGGAGCGAAGTAGGTCTTGAGGGCGATTGGGCAGCAAAAGATATCCAGCTTTACGGTCGTAACTCAGTATCGGGCACTTACGGTTACTTCAAGAAGAAAGCACTTTGTAAAGGTGACTTCCGTAACAACGTAAACGAACAACCTGGTTCTGCATCTGTAGTACAGTCAATCTCTTCTTCAGTGAACGCGATTGGTTACTCAGGTATCGGTTATAAAACATCAGGTGTACGTACGGTTCCACTTTCTAAGAAAGGCGACAACTTTGTTGATGCAACATTAGAAAACGTAGCAACAGGTAAATACCCACTATCTCGTTTCTTATACGTTTACGTGAACAAGCACCCTAACAAGCCGCTTTCACCAATCGATGCAGAGTTCTTAAAAATGGTTCTTTCTGTAGACGGTCAAAAAATTGTTGAGAAAGATGGTTATGTGCCACTTTCAGGTAAAATGGCAATGGCTGAACTTAAAAAGCTAGGCCTTCTGTAACAACCATACAGACATAGACGAAAAAACCGCTCAGTGAGCGGTTTTTTTTCGTTTAGCTTTTAGCAAATAATTTTGCCTTAATGCGTTGCTGAGCAAGACGTACTTGCTTACGCTTTTTACCCGAGGGAGCCTTAAAACTTTGAATTGGCATTACCGTTGGGTATTCATTAGGTAGTGCAGGTACACTAAAGTCAGCGTGCTCATCCTTAGGTAAACCAATTTCTTGTTGATGTACTCGAAGTGCCGCTAAGGTATCATCGTTTTCAACTTCACTTGGACATAAGAATAAGCCCATTTTACGCATTTTCACACCTAAGCCGATGCTGCTTGAGTAACGTACAATTGGCGCTGCTAAAATAAGGCCCACTAAAATAGGTGATAACCACCAAAAGAAGGTCGGTGTGTAATAGTAAGCAACCGAGCCCCAAATAATCGCGGTAATAGTCGAAAATAACGTATAACCAATCGCTTCCTTCCACGGTACCATTCTACCTTCACGAGGCTGTGCATCCCAGCTCACTTTTTTACCTAAAAATACGCACACGACAAAATAGCTATGGAATACCATCATTAGCGGCGCAATCACAATAGCAAAAACCGTTTCGATGAGTGAACCTGCAATTAGCTTCATCGTGCCACCAAAGGCTTTATTACGGTGTACTAAAGTCACAATAATACCCATTAATTTAGGTAGTAACAGTAATACGGCAGTAATGAATAACAACGAATCAATTAGATCCGTTTTGGCAATTTGCCAGGTTGGGAAAAGCTGATAAGCATGGTTAAAGTATACGTCGCTATTAAGAGCACGAGTCACTGCATCTAAGGTACTTAATGCCAGCATTGATAACCAGATTAACGATGAAATATACGCTGTGGCACCAAATAAAAAGTGCATTTTACTCATTAGCTTAAGGCCTGATTTAGGCAATAAACCTAAATGCTGGATATTTCCTTGCACCCATCGTCTATCTCGAATTGCGTAATCGAGAATGTTACTTGGCACTTCTTCGTAGCTACCTTCAACATCACTCAGCAGTAACACATCCCAGCCACTACGATGAAGAAGTGAAGCTTCAACAAAGTCATGACTTAAGATTTCACCGCCAAATGGGGCATTGCCTTTTAAAACTGGCAGGCCGCAGCATTTTGTAAATGCTTCAACGCGAATAATTGCATTGTGACCCCAGTAGTTTGCTTGGTTTGTTTGCCAAAAAGCAGAACCAGTTGCCAACATTGGGCTATATAAAATCGATGCAAACTGTAAAAAGCGACCAAAAAACGTGTCTTGGCGAACCGGAATAGGGATCGTCTGGATCAAACCTGATTTTGGATTGCTGATCATGCTAGAAGTCAGTTCAAGCATACATTGACCCGTCATAATGCTATCGGCATCAAGCACAATCATATGATCGTATTGGCTGCCCCAACGTTCACAAAAATCAGTTAAGTTACCTACTTTACGGTGTTTGTTGTCTTCACGGCGACGATAAAAAGTATGCGCAGCTAAATCACCTAAACGCTTAGTGAGAGCATTCCATGCTTTTAGTTCATTACGTGCGATTTCAGGGTCTTGCGTATCACTAAGTAAGTAAAAATCGTAATGTGGCATTTGTCCTGTTTTGGCTAGCGAGCGAAGGCTAACCTCAAAACCGGCAATTACACGCTCTGTATCTTCGTTGTAGATAGGCATAACAATGGCTGTTTTCGTTTGGCTCAAGGCATGCTGATTAATCTCGATTGGCTTTTGACGTTTTAAGGTCAACGGGTCAATACGAAATAATTGCAAGATAAAGCCCATACAGCCACTACAAAAGGCTGTAACAATCCACGCGAAGGTGACTGTAAATAATGCCAGTAAAGCGTACTCAAGCGGTGTCATGCCGTTAGAATTTAAAATATCGAACATGATCCACACGCCATAGGCGGTAATGCTGAGCGCTAGGCTCGAAAAAAGCCAAGCGCGGGTTTTCTTAAATGGCATTGCTGTTGCTTCTAACGCTTTACTATTGGACGTCGTTTGGATACCAGACATAGCTCCATACCTCGCTGATTTCTTTATCACGTAGTTTTAACGATAAGCGCATATCAACTGGCTTATCTCCCTCAGGCGCCACTTTAAAGGCTACGCGCCATCCTTGATTATTTGGTAACTGCTGTACCGTTTTATCGCTTATTTGCCCAGCAGAGAGTGTAAGATCCGCTTGCATGGCAAAATTAGCTGATAGTTGATTAATGGTTTCGCCACTAAAATCAACGGTAAATTGGCGGTGGCTTTTTGGTGGTGGATTGTCTTCACCAGGTAATGCTGCACTACCAATTCGAGTTCTTAACACACTCGCTTTATCTTGAGTTGCAAGCGTGGCATTGAAAGTCGAAAGCTTGTAACTAAAGCTTAAGCTGTCACCGGCTTTCATTGGCTGCTCTGGCACCCAGTAGCTAACAATATTGTCGTTGGTTTCTGTATCTGTTGGGATCTCTACTAACTCAACGCGCCCTTTACCCCAATTACCTTCTGGCTCAATCCACATACTCGGACGGTTGTGATAATGTGCTTCGGTATCAAGGTAGTTATTAAAGTCACGGTCTCGCTGTGCAAGACCAAAGCCTTTCGGGTTCTCGTAGCTAAACGAAGTGACACTTAGCTTCTTCGGGTTATTCAGTGCGCGCCAAACCCATTGACCTTGTTCTGATTGCATTAGAAGGCCGTCAGAGTCATGTACTTCAGGGCGGTAGTCGTCGAAGAACTTTGTACTGTTTTCACCGTGGTAGAACATACTTGTTAGCGGGGCAATACCAAGCTTTTTGATGTCTTTGCGGGCGAAAATTTGCATTTGAGTTTTCACTTCAGTGTTGGTCGAAGGTGTTAATTCAAAACGATAGGCGCCCGACACAGATGGGCTATCTAATAATGCGTAGAGCACGATAGTGGTATCTTCGGGTGCTGGTTTTACTAACCAGAACTCTTTGAATACAGGGAATTCTTCACCTGAACTAAGAGCAGTATCCACCGCAAGACCTCGAGCTGACAGACCATATACTTGATGCGGACCAACTAAACGAAAATATGAAGCACCTTGGAACACAGCCACTTCATCTTTGTACTGGTTGTTGTTCAGTGGAAAATGCAAACGAAAACCTGCATGGCCAAGTTGTGTATTGGCAATCGCAGTACTGATCTCTTGCTCTAACGGGGCAGCAGTTGCATCATAACGATAGTAATCTGTTTTAAAAGGTAAACTTTTTACTTCAGCGTTTTGTTCAAGAGTATTAATTGCAACCGGTGAACGATATAAAAAGCCTGGGTGGAACAACTGCACTTCATAAAGGCTTTGATCTTTCCAAATCGCTTGCTCAGTACGAAAACGGATTGCACGGTAGTCTTGGTAATTGATGCTTGTGAGCGCCTCAAGTTCAAGATCTTTCGGGGCTACATAAGGCTCTGAAGCGAGTTTTTTAGCACGCGCAGTGATAACATCAAATAGCTTTTCTTGGGGAATAGTGATCATCTCAGGCTTAAGCTCAACAGCAGCCTTTTCCTTTGAGGCCAGTTTTTCATTTTCGGCTGCTTGAACTTTAACGGCTGTTTGTTCTGTTTTAGTTACGTTTGATTGATCTTGTTCTTCAATTGCGTATGTATGACCTGCGCTCATGGCTAATAATACGCCCAATAAGGTCTTCTTTTTAGCAGCACTGAAGAGCTTGGTTCGAGTTTCTGGTCTCATTCAATTTTCCTTTAGCCGTAAATCACGTTAATTCATTCATATCCCTTAGCAATTACTGAACCCAAAATAAAAACTAATAATCTCAATGACTTTGAGTTGGTGCAGTTAAATGCGAAGAGTAAAATTTTGAAATTAGTGAGAAACAATTACATGGTTGCAGTTGTTTATTCGTCACCAATATAGAGAAGTTTAATGAACGAAAGCTTGCCCTAATATGAATAGATTAAAGGGTAAACAAAAATATGAACAAAATTACCAGAGGCTTAATTATGGAAATGAAATTGTAATCGAGAAGAGAAGTGCAGGCACCGAACAGGTTTCAGTGCCCTAATAAGCGAGCTAAAAGTAAGTATTATTTAACTTCACCTAATTTTTCGGCATTAGCTTTACATTGATTATAAGCTTCGATGCACTTGTTACTACACACCTTATGAACTAAGCCATCAGCAGTGCTTTGTTGTTCACAGCTTGCCTCGCATTGGTAGTTTTGTTGAGCGCATTGTTGCATTTCTGGGTTTTCTATTTTATTTGAGCAGGCAGACAGTAATGTCATAGCAAATAATGTTGCTGCAATTGCAAGTAGTTTTTTCATGCTTATCCCTAGTTTATGTCTTTTCTTTGCAATCCATCTTACCCAGATTATTGCTATTTAATCCAGCTCAACTTGTAAATTGTCAATTAAACGTACTGAGCCCAAATAAGCAGCAGCTAAAATAACAAGTTGTTTATCAGCCGTTGTTGCAGGCTTTAATGTTGAGCGCTCTGCTACCGCATAATAGTCAGGTTTAAGGCCTGCACTTTCAAGCTGTGCTTTTGCATCAGCCTCAAGTGCTGCAATGTCTGCGCTGCCTTGTTTCAGTGCAGTTGCAGTATTATTTAGTGTGGCAAACAGTACTTTTGCGGTGTCTTTTTGCTCATCAGATAAATAGCCATTACGAGAGCTCATTGCTAACCCAGAGATTTCACGGCAAGTAGGTACGCCAATTATCTCTACAGGGATAGATAAATCGCGTGTCATGGTTTTTATCACTTGCAGCTGCTGAAAGTCTTTCTCACCAAAACAAGCAAAGTCAGGCTGTACTAAATTAAATAACTTAGTGACAACGGTTGCGACGCCTTTGAAGTGGCCAGGGCGCGAGCCGCCACAGTAACCCATAGAAACACCCGGCACATCGACAAAGCTTTGTTCGCCTAACCCATTTGGGTAGATTGTCTCAACGGAGGGTGTAAACACGATATCAGTACCGAGTTCAGCTAAACCTTGTTTATCTTCGTTAAGTGTACGTGGGTAGCTATCAAGATCTTCGTTAGCCCCAAACTGCATTGGGTTCACAAAGATACTCACAACCACTTTATCAGCCAAGGTTTTGGCTTTTTCAACCAGTGAAAAGTGACCTTGGTGTAAATTGCCCATAGTAGGCACTAGTGCAATGCTCAGGCCTGCTTGACGCCAAGCTTTGATTTGGCTGCGTAACGATTTGATTTCAGTGATTGATTGCATTTATTTAAACTCGTGTTCGGTACTTGGGAAAGCACCACTTTTTACATCTTCACAATACTTTTGCACTGCTGCTGGCATATTGCCGGTTTCTAATAAGAAATTCTTTGAAAACTTAGGAATATAGCCTGCTGAAATACCAACTAAGTCGTGCATAACTAAGATTTGTCCATCAGTTTGATTACCTGCTCCAATGCCAATAGTAGGAATGTTTAGCTCATCAGTAATACGTTTAGCAAGCTCACTTGGTATGCATTCTAAAACAAGTAACTGCGCACCTGCCGCCTCAAGTGCTTTCGCATCGCTAACCATTCTATCGGCTTGAGATTGCTCACGACCTTGAATTTTAAAACCTCCAAATACATGCACTGACTGAGGTGTTAAGCCTAGGTGGCCACATACTGGAATACCTTGTTGAGTCATCGCACGAATGCTGTCGTGCAGCCATTCGCCACCTTCAAGCTTGATCATGTTTGCCCCAGCACGCATCAGCTCTGCAGCATTTTTACAGGCATCAGTTGGGTTGGCATAGGTCATAAAGGGTAAGTCAGCAATTACAAATAATTCGCGGCTACCAGCACGTACGCAGCGTGTATGATAAGCAATCTCTGTGTTGGTTACTGCTAATGTGTCATCAGCACCTTGCAATACCATACCTAAAGAGTCACCAACTAAAATCACCTCGACGCCATTATCATGAAACAATTTAGCAAAACTGGCATCGTAAGCTGTTAATGCGGTGATTTTTTGTTGTTCTTGTTTCATTTTATTCAAGGTTGAAACGGTGATTTTAGACATAATTTCCTCTAAGGCTTAGCCTTGGTTGATTACTGCTGAGGGAGTTGTTGTAAATCGTTTAAAGGCAACGTTTTTGTTATATCAGCAAGTGATTGATTATTCGGTAGTACAAGTGTTGGTGCAATTTCCAACAAGGGATAAACAACAAACTCTCGCTCTGTTAGGCCATAATGAGGCACGGTTAAGCGAGGGGTGTCTATTACGTCATTACCGAACAATAAAATATCTATATCAAGGGTACGCGGACCCCAGCGCTGTTCTTTTCTCACACGGCCATGCTCAAGCTCAATGGCTTGCGTTAAATCAAGCAACTGCTCTGGCATAAGTGCAGTTTTAACACATGCGACCGCATTTACATAATCGGGTTGATCTTGTGGCCCCATGGGTTTGCTTGCGTAATCATGGGATACACAAACAAACTCAACATCTTCTAATGCTTTTAGGGCAGCGACAGCAGCATGAATTTGTTTACGTGGCGCGTTTAAATTGGCACCTAAACCTAAATAAACGGTATGCATACTTAGTCTACTTTTTTCTTGCGTGGGCGACGACGGCGCTTAGGGCCACCTTGGTGTCCTAAATTTTTAACCATCTCTTTTTGGCCGTTGATGTCTTGGCTTAGGTAGGTTGTCCACCAATCAGCAAGCTCTTTTTGCTGCTCTTCACCAGCTTGCACACGCAATAGTAAGAAATCATAGGCTGCCTTGAAGCGAGGCTGTTGAGTCAGCCTATAAGCACGTTGACCACCTCGTTTATCAAGACGTTGCTGAATATGCCAAATATCGCGTGCACCCAGTGTGAAGCGTTTTGGTACTGCTACATGTTGTGCGTTTTCACTCAGTACTTTGTTCATCGCTTGTGCAAATGCATCGTACTCTGAAAGTTGATCGCGTTGTTGTAATTTTTTAGCAATGCTCAGTAATGGGAACCACAAAAGGGCTGCAAAAATAAAGGCTGGAGTGACTTTTTTATCAGCATTAATACGTTTATCGGTGTTTTTAAACATTTGCAGGATAAACGTATGTTCAAAGCCTTCAGGGTTGGCATCTAAGATCTTATCAAGCGCAGGGAATAATGCTTTGAATAAACCATACTGGCGAAGCATTAAGTAGTTTTCTTCTGCTTTGCCGTTTAAGAATAATTTGAGTGATTCTTCAAACAAACGAGCTGGCGGAATATGGTCGAGTAAATTAGCAAGGTCTTTAATTGGCTTTTCGGTGCCAGGTGCAATGCTCATTCCTAGTTTGGTGGCAAAACGCACTGCGCGTAACATGCGCACAGGGTCTTCACGGTAACGCGTTTCTGGGTCGCCAATCAGCTCTATTTGTTTTGCTTTTATCGCGCTAATGCCATTGGCATAGTCATAAATACAAAAGTCGTTAATTGAGTAGTAAAGTGCATTAATCGAAAAGTCACGGCGCTCGGCATCTTCTTCGATGCTGCCATAGACATTGTCGCGCAGAAGTTGGCCGTGCTCGCTTGATTGACTAATTTGATTTTTGCTTTCTTCGGCTTCGTGATGGCCGCGCATGGTCGCCACTTCAATAATTTCTCGACCAAACACGATATGGGCTAAACGAAAACGACGACCAATTAGACGACAGTTACGAAATAGCTTTTTGATTTGCTCAGGGGTTGCGTTTGTTACAACGTCGAAGTCTTTGGGTTGTTGGCCTAACAATATATCTCGAATACAACCACCTACAAGGTAGGCATCAAAACCACCTTCTTTAAGGCGGTACAATACTTTGATTGCATTTGGGCTAAATTGTTTGCGTGAAATACCATGTTCACTGCGTTCGATCACCAAAGGTAACTCGCTCGTTGGCAAAGCATCACTTGATGTCGTGGCATTTGGGCCAATAATCTGCCGACAAAATTGAAAAAGCTTAGAAATAATAATCTGTCTCCTACGACGCGGACTTTGCGACTCATCAAGTATAGCGTTTGTTTGATACTTCGCCGATGTGAGATTGACGTGTAATCAGTGTGTATTAAATGGCGCTAAATTAAGGTGTTGATGATTCGCACACTTTGGGTCGCTATCATATACCAGCAAGGCTGAAAAATTAAGTTACTCGGCCTTTAAAATTGGCAATTTATTTTTCAATAGTAACAAAGTTACAAAAAGGAGAGTTAGGATCCTCGCTAACTTGTATTTCTTGCACCTTTGGTATGTGTTCAAGGCGGTAAGTTTCAACAGCCCAAGCTAACATCTGTTCGATACTTAACGATAATAGTGAACTTTCTGGCTTTAAACCTAAAAAACGCAAGGCATCGAACAACGCGGGCTTTGGATTTGATTTTGCTATTGCGGGGGCGTAATTTTGCTTTGATAGCTTAAAACCTGGTTTAGCTACCGCTAAAGGAAGGTGGGCGTATTCTGGAGCCGGTTTATTTAGTTGCTTAAACAAACTAAGTTGTCGTGCAGTCGGCTCGAGTAAATCAGCGCCGCGAACGACTCTTGTAATACCTTGTGCGATATCATCGGCGACTACGACCAGTTGGTAAGCAAATAAACCATCGCTGCGCTTTATTAAGTAATCTTCTTTGGCAAGTTGGCTATCAACATACACTTCACCTTGAATTAAATCATGGTAGTGACTGGTTGCAAATTGCTGGGTTAAACGTAGCGCTGAATCAGTTAAAGCGTGGTTTTTATACCGGCAGTGGCCTTGGTATATTCCACCGATTGCTTTAATTTCTTTGCGCGTGCAATGACATGCATAAACAAGGTTTTGCGAAATTAACTCGTCTACAATGGCTTGGTATTGCTCATGGCGCTGGGTTTGGTATATGACGGGCTCGTCCCAGTGCAGGCCGTAAGCCTCTAAGGTGTGTAATATATCGTCGCTAGCACCGCTTACAACACGCGTTGTGTCGATATCTTCAATGCGTACTAACCATTTTCCTTGATTGGCTTTTGCATCAAGGAAGCTACCCACAGCCGCTATAAGTGAGCCAAAGTGTAATGGCCCTGAAGGGGATGGCGCAAAGCGGCCACGATACTCACGCATTGGCGTGTTAACGGCTGTGGTAGACATGGGCTAATTAAAGGATGTAATTAACCGCGTCCAGATTGCTTTTCTTTAATTTCCGCAAGCGTTTTACAGTCTACACATAAATCAGCTGTAGGACGCGCTTCTAAGCGGCGGATACCTATTTCGATACCACATGATTCACAGAAACCAAAGTCATCTTCTTTGATTAATTGAATCGTTTTTTCAATTTTCTTGATCAGTTTACGCTCACGGTCACGAGTACGAAGTTCTAATGAGAATTCTTCTTCTTGTGCTGCACGGTCTACTGGATCCGGAAAGTTAGCTGCTTCGTCTTGCATATGCGATTTAGTACGGTCTACTTCGTTACGTAAATCGTTACGCCAAGCTTCTAAAATTGTTTTGAAATGAGCACGTTGTGCTTCATTCATGTACTCTTCACCTGGCTGTTCTTGGTATGGTTCCAACCCGGCCTGAGCCAATAACCCTAGTCTTTTTTGGTCTGGCATAACTTTCTCCTAAATCCTTAATATTTTGCCCAGCGTTAGCCGGCGGCTATAAATAGCAGAATCATTAGACTGAGGCAAATTTATTTTTAATTAATCCTCTTGACCTTGTGCTAATGATTGCTCAAATAATTATGGGCGATTTGGTAAGCCCTTAACTACTCGTCATTTTTTAAAATTTGCTAAGTTATATGGGCAAAAAAAAATAATACAACTTAAATAGTATATAAAGCTAAAAACTTTTTTGGCGTGGTTTTGTACCAACGCTTAAAGGCGCGTTGTAGAGCGCTTTGTTCAGAAAAACCTAACTTGTTGCTAATTTCCAGTGCAGATAGGCCTTTTAGCAGCATCTCTTTTGCAAGCAGTTTTCGTTGCTGATCAATGAGTTTAGAAAAACTAAGTTGCTGATTTGAAAGGTGACGTTGTAAAGTGCGTTTTTTAATATTGAGTTGAATTGATGCTTGTTCAAGGGTGGGGATGTGAGGCAATTGGGTATTAATGAAAGTAACTAACTGCGAGGCATAATCATGCTGTGATACAGCTGTATCGACTTGAGATAATAAAATGTTTTCAAGCTCGGGGTTAGGAGATTGCAATCGACATTTAAGAATAGATTTACTAAAAATAAGGGAGTTTGAGTTAGCTGAAAACTCAATAGGGCAATTAAAAACCTGTTTATAAACAGCTAAACTTTCTGGGGTTGGGGTCGGCCTAGTCAACTGTACTTTTTCAAGGCTAACATCGGCATGATTGTGACAACAGTGCTTAGCAAATGAAAGCCAACTGCTAAATAATTCATCTACCATGTAATGCTGTATGTTACTTTGAGCATGCCAGCTTAGACGACAAAACTCGTCTTCAGAAACGAGCTCAATGTGACCAATGTTTCGTATTGTTTTGCTTAATCTCTGTGCATGCTCCAGTGCTTTTTCTAAGTTTTTGCTCACTAATGCTACATGACCCAGTAACCCCCAATTTTGTGCTTTTAAAGAGTTGCCAAACTCCAGCCCAATATGCTCTTGTTGTAATATTTTATCGCCATAGTGTATGAGTGACTCATAGTCAGCGATAGGAAAGCGGGCGCTTACATCGTCCAAATCTTTCAGTCGTTCACCGAGCAAAGCTTCAATTTGTTTGCTACACATGCCTTGGCGTTCTAAAAAAAATACAAGTGAGCGAATTATCTGGCAACTGATATAAAACATAGGTCATTCATAGTTATTATTATTTTAATAGAAGTAACGCTGCATTAGTTGGCGCGCAAAGTCAATTTTTTGCGTGAAAGGTCAAGATTTAGCCTACTATTTAAGGCAAGCTGGGGGGTGGACATACAATCATAATAAGGATCCACAATGAAACTCAATCCCCTGCTAATCGGTATTGCTGCGGCTTTGCTCGTCGGCTGTAATTCAGATAAAGATAACAATGACACCACAGCTCCCGTTGTTATCCCTGACCCAGATCCAGTTGTAAAAGTAGATATTCCTGCATTTTCCGAAGGCAATACGTTACAAGCGAATGTGCGATGGACAACCTATGGTGTACCCCATATCACAGCAGCAAATTTAGAGAGTTTGGCGTTTGGAGCAGGGTTTGCATATGCAAAAGATCATGCTTGCTTATTAATGGACCAAATTATTAAAGTGCGAGGCGAGCGCTCAAAATACTATGGCCCAGATAAGGTTGTTGGTAGTGGAGATTCACAGCACTTAATATCAGACTTTGGTTATAAAGCATTAGGAGTGAATGAGTACGCACTGCAACATTATGATGAACTCAATGAAGACAGTCGCGCCCACTACGAGGGGTTTGTACAGGGGTTTAATAAATACGTAATAGACACCGGTGTTGAAAACCTTGCTCCAGAGTGTGCATCGCAACCTTGGGTTACTCAACTAACAGCACAAGATATGCTTGCCTATTCAATGGCTACCGTGCAGTTAGCCAGTTCAGCTAATTTTTTAGAGTTAGCTTTTTTTGCCAACCCTGGGGATAGCAATGAATATTTACCTGTACCAATGAGTGGTGCTCCTTCAGCTGTTTCTAGTATCACTAACAACATTGCTCAGCAAGCTGCGCAATTTAAACTTGAAAAAAAATATAAACATTTGGGTTCAAACGGTTGGGGCCTAGGTAAAGACATGATGGCCAATGGCAAAGGAGGATTACTCGCTAATCCACACTTTCCTTATTTGGGAAATTTGCGGTTTTGGCAGTCTCATTTGACCATACCTGGTGCTATGGATGTAATGGGGGGGAGCCTTCAGGGAATGCCGGGCGTTATTAATATTGGCTTTAATGAGCATGTAGCTTGGACGCATACTTTTTCGACTGCGCGTCACTTTTTAATTTATCAATTGGCTTTAAATGAAAATGATAGAATGAGTTATAGTGTTGAAGATGAGCAGTACTCAATTACTGAAAAAGTCGTTACTGTTGAAGTGGCTACTGGTGCTGGCAGCACAATTGAGTTGAGCAAGCCCTTTTATTATAGCCATCATGGATTAATGCTCGAAACACCTGTAGAAAATGGCTTAGGTTGGAGTGATACTCAAGCATTTACGATAAAAGATGCTAACGAATTTAATATGGATGTCGTTGCTCAGTGGTCGGCTTTAAACCAAGCTGTAAGCCTTGAAGATATGAAAGCAGCCTTTGCTGAGTTTGATGGTGTGTCTTTCAATAACACCATGGCAGCAGACAAAGAAGGTAATGTCTTTTATGTTGACGATAGCACGGTTTTAAAGCTTGACGATCAAGCGAACTTAGCCATTCGATTACAACCAGAGCTTGTTGCTTTGAGAGAGTCCGTCGGTTTTGACATTGTTCCTGGCAATATGAAGCTATTTGAAAGCCAAGGCAAAGTACCATTTAACGAAGCGCCACAATTAACACGCACAGATTATGTACAAAATTCTAATGACAGCTATTGGGTTACTAATCTTAACGAGCCACTCATCGGCTTTGCGGCTCAATATGGTGATGTGCATAAACCCCTATCACTAAGAACAAGAATGGGATTGAAGCTTCTTCAGCAAGGAGGAGGCGAAGATGCTAAATTTACCTTGGATGAGTTAGAGCAGGCATTAGTTGGTAATCACTTTTACCTTGAGAGTTTAGTGTTTGAAGAGCTGGCATTACAATGTTTTGCACAAGGGGACTTACCAATTGAATTAAGTAACGGTACGCAAGTTGATATCAGCCAAGCATGTGATTTATTAGCTAATGCCGATGGTAAAATGAACTTAGATACGCAAGGTGCTGCTTTATTTCGCGAGTTTGCGCACTTATTTAACGCAAAAGAGCATCTTTATGACAATTTTGATGTGACTAACCCTGCTAATACGCCAAATACATTACGCAAAGATAAAGTTGCTTTAACTGCATTGGCACATGCTGTTTATAATTTACAAGCAAATAATGTTGCACTGGATAGTCGCTTAGATGAATTACAGTTTGTCGAAAAATCACTTGCCGGTGGCAGTGGCTCAGGTGAAAAGCTACCTTGGGCTGGTCCTATGCATGTGGAAGGTGGGTTTAACGTGTTCAGGTATGATCGCAGTAACTTAACGCGTTCAACACTAATCCCCTACACGGATTATGCTGTTCTAAATGATGCTGTGACGGGTAAACCTCTTGCATCAAACTTAACGCCGCAGGGATACCCTGTTAACTATGGCTCTAGTTGGATGTTTGTAATGAACTTTACAGAAAATGGCCCTGAGGCAAAAGGTTTGTTAACTATGTCACAAAGTTCAGACTCACATTCAGAACATTTTGATGATCAAAGTCGCTATTATTCTCAGTCGGCTAAGCTTAGACCTTTACTTTTTAAAGATGAAGATATTGAGCTTAACCTGATTGATGAAGTCGACCTGTCAATGACTAAGCAATAAAAGGTACTTTTTCAGCCAGTCTGATCTGGCTGGCTGAAATTTCTGCTTTATAAGCAATCACTTCAACCCCTTTTTTTATAGCTTCAGTCAAAAGCTGGGCATATTTCGGATCGATATGTTCTGCTGCACTTACTTGATTGATACCGTCGTGTAAAACTGCAAAAAGCAGAACGGCACGATGCCCTTGCTGTACCATTTCTACTAATTCCCTGACATGTTTTTGGCCACGTTCAGTTTTTGCATCCGGAAAATACCCTTGTCCGGAGTGTGGTTCTGTTTGTGAAAGTAATGTCACAGATTTTACTTCTACATAGCAATGGGGTTTATGTTCATCTGTTAGTAAAAAGTCGATACGGCTATTTTCTTGGCCGTATTTTACTTCTGCAGCAATGGTTTGATAGTCAACAAGTTCAGCAATCGCGCCTGTATTTAAAGCTTCTAGCACAACCTGGTTTGCAATAGCGGTATTAACACAAATTAAGTGGTCGAATTGGTTCTGAGTTAATTGCAAGGATTGAGGGTACTTACGTTTAGCATTATCACTGGTTGAATAAAAAGCCTTAAACCCAGGCTCTGCGCAGCCCGTCATTTTGCCTGTATTAGCACAGTGAGCTGTAAACTCAGCGCCATCGGCAGTTTTTAAGTCGGCTAAAAAGCGCTTGTAGCGCTTAATTAAGGTGGCTGATTGTAATGCAGGAGCAAACTTCATGACTCTACCTGATTGGTTTTTATTTATTGTAAGTGATTCATTACGCGGATTAAACCACACTTCATAACGCTATTTATCGCAAGCTGTTGGGAACTGACGTTGGCTGTAGTAAACTCAATCAACATTTTTAGCGCAAAGAGTATTCTAACATGTCAGAAAAATTTCTAGTTCAACTTAGCGAGCAGGGCGCTGCCGCACATTGGGGCGAAAAAGCCGCTCTTTCTTTTACTGAACAAGGCGCAACTGTTCATTTAACTGAGCAAGATACACTTAAAAACGTACAAAAAGCAGCACGTACGTTAGCTAATCAAGGCTTAAAAAATATTGCCTTAGTAGGCGATGTTTGGTGCACAGAAACACAGTGGGCTTTTTATCAAGGTTTTGTATCACCAAAGAATTTAGACGCAATTGAGTTTGTTGAAAATGCAAAAACAGACAGCAAAGAGCTGACTTCGTTAAAGCAAGCTGCGACGTGGGCTCGTCAAATGATCAATGGCACTGCGGATGATATTTTCCCAGAGAGCCTAGCTGGTAAAGCTGCTGAGTTTATTCAGTCATTAGCGCCTGAGCACGTAAGCTACCAAATCATTAAAGGCGATGCTTTATTAGAGCAACAATGGATTGGTATTCACGCGGTAGGCCGTGGTAGTGAGCGTCCACCGGTATTATTAGCATTAGATTACAACCCAACTGGTGACGAAAACGCACCTGTTGCTGCCGCTTTAGTTGGTAAAGGTATTACGTTTGATTCAGGTGGTTACTCAATCAAAGCAAGTGAAGGCATGTTAGGCATGAAGTGCGACATGGGCGGTGCTGCTACAGTAACTGCAGGCTTAGCACTTGCTATTAGCCGTGGTATCAACAAACGTATTAAATTGTTTTTATGTTGTGCTGAAAACTTAATTTCAGGTCATGCCTACAAACTTGGTGATATCTTAACGTATAAAAATGGCACTACAGTTGAAATCGTTAATACTGACGCTGAAGGCCGTCTAGTCCTAGCTGATGGCTTAATGGCTGCAGGTGAGTCTGGCGCGC
Organism: Pseudoalteromonas sp. PA2MD11; assembly: GCF_017808125.1. Lineage (NCBI taxonomy): Bacteria > Pseudomonadati > Pseudomonadota > Gammaproteobacteria > Alteromonadales > Pseudoalteromonadaceae > Pseudoalteromonas > Pseudoalteromonas sp. PA2MD11. The sequence continues at coordinate 38,260 of NZ_JADKNF010000004.1, read as the reverse complement.
CATTAATCATTGATGCGGCAACACTAACAGGCGCTGCGCTTGTTGCTGTTGGTCAAGAGTACAATGCATTGTTCGGTCTTGATAAAGAGCTTGTACGTGACGTACAAGACTTTGCAGAGCAAGAAATGGAAGCTGCATGGCCATTACCACTTGAAAAATGGCATCAACAAAATTGCCCGTCGCCATATGCAGATACCGCAAATAGCCGTCCTCAAAAAGGTGGTGGTTACGGTGGTGCTTCTAATGCGGCTGGTTTCTTATCACGCTTTGTACCAAATGAAGGCAAAGGTTGGGTGCACATTGACCTTGCTGCTGCATTTAACATGGGTAGCACAAGCGAGTGGGCTGCAGGCGCAACAACACAAGGTATGCGTACCGTTGCAAGAACCTTACTAGAAAAAGCGTAAGCAATTTACTTTTTCTGTAGCTAATTAAAAGCCCCTTAACTTTATCTAAGTTAGGGGCTTTTTTGATCTAAAGGGGAATTTTACAAACTGATACAAGCTTTTTTGAGTAAATTAGTATAAAATCCCGCCCCACATTTTCTCATCCTGTGGTTAGTTTTTATTAAATTAGCTACACTAGAATGATCATTTCACACTGGGGTCTCTATTTATGTCAGATAAGTGCTATATCACTGCGCAGCAGCTTCTTGAAGATTCATTTCGTGTTGCGGCACAAGTTTATGAAGATGGTTTCCGTCCTGATTTCATCATTGGTATTTGGCGTGGTGGTGCTCCAATTGGTATCGCAGTTCAAGAATATTACGATTATAAAGGCATCGAAACTGACCATATCGCAGTGCGTACTTCTTCGTATTACGGTATTAACCAGCAATCTAAAGAAATTAAAGTTCACGGTTTGCATTACATCATTGAAAATGCCAATGCAGATAACTCATTACTAATCGTTGATGACGTGTTCGATTCTGGCCGCAGTATTTTTGCATTAAAAGAAAAGCTTTCAGAGTTAATGCGTTTAAACCTACCACGTGATATTCGCGTTGCTTGCCCATACTACAAGCCGAAGAACTCAAAAGTAGACATGGTGCCAGATTACTTCATTCATGAGTCTGAGGAGTGGCTTGTGTTCCCTCATGAGCTTTCAGGCCTAACGCCAGACGAAATTATCGAAGGTAAGTCAGATTTAGCTAATATTCATGATTTACTTTTAGAAAAGTAAGTTTGAATACCCTTGCAGTTATGAGTGTGTCCTACACTTATAACTGCGCAAAACTATCGACGTAATCACTAAGCTTGTCGATATCTACTACTTGTAAACCTTGATTGCTTCGCTGCACTAAGCCTTTTTCAACTAACTCTGTAACTACGCGTCTATATGCTCTTTCGGTGGTAGCAAAGCGCTCAGCTTCAGCATTTACGGTAGGGTAGGCACGCAGTAACGTTGGGTTGCTGTTTTCAGCTCTTAATAAGCAATCTTTAGCTATGTTGTAGCTAAGAGGTAATAGCAGCTTATCTAAGTTTATTTTTTGGTTTTCTTGGAATTTAGCGGCAATTGTTTGCGCTGTGTACAAGCTTAACTCTGGCTTTTCTAACAGTAGTGCGCGCCAATGCTTGAGCTCTATTAGGTTATAGCTTACATCGCTAAAGCACGTAACTGTATAAATACACGGATAGTTATTCAGAGCTTCAATTTCACCTATTAGTGTGTTGTTACAATCAAGCTGGCCTAAAAGAAGGCGTCGGCCATTACCCACGTCATAGCTGAACGACACTGTGCCGCTTCTCACTAATACGAGTTTTGACAAGGGTTGATCTTGGTGGATCAGCACTTCTTTTTTAGCTTGTTGAAAACTGCTGCCAGCAAATGTCAGTAATTGGTCAACAAGGTAGCTTGAAAAATGATATTGAAACATTAACGCCGCTCTTCGGACAATTGTCCTATTTATTACATCTTAATGACGTTAGCATTAAGATTCTAAGAATTTACGCTAACTTGCTAGTAAGGTGTTTCACGTTACTGATACCTTCATTTCCCGTGTAATGATTTTAAAGCCAAGGTTCTTCTTAAGCTTTACAAGGTTTTTAGTAAGTTAGCTTTTTTATTTTATTGTCAAAATAGCACAGAGTGCGTCAAAAAAAATGACAAGCTCCAATGCTAACCTAAAGCCTAGGAGAGAACAATTGAGTTGGGAATATTTAGGCTATTTAGCGTCAGCACTGTTGGTTGCTTCTTTGACAATGAGCGATGTAGTAAAACTACGTTGGCTTAACTTAGCAGGGTGTATTGCATTTACCTTCTACGGATTAGCAATAGGAGCCGTGCCCGTTGCCTTCACTAATGGCTTACTGGCGTTTGTGAATATTTACCACATCGTTAAATTAAAGCGTCAGCAAAAAGCTGACGCCGAGTAATATTATTCCTCTTTTTTATATTTCAGCTCGCCCGCAATCCAAGTTTGCGTCACGTTTATATCGTGAATTTCAGAAATTGGCGCTTTGTAATAGTCTTTATCAATCAAAATAAAGTCAGCCCATTTACCTTGCTCTAAACTGCCTACCTTAAACTCTTGATGTGCAGCATAAGCACCACCTAAAGTAAATGCACGCAAAGCCTCATCACGCGATAGCAGCTCTTGTGGTCGCCAGCCGCCTTCTGGTAATTGATTATGATCCATTCGGGTGATGGCCGAATATAAACCATCAAATGGGTTAGCAAGCTCCACTGGAAAGTCAGAACCCGCTGCAATCACTGAGCCTTGTGCTAAAAAGGTCTTCCAAGCATACGCCCCTTCAAGCTGTTTTTCAGTCAGGCGCTGCTCAGCCATATGCATATCAGAGGTTGCATGAACAGGCTGCATTGATGGGATAATTTTTAATGTTTTAAAACGAGGAATATCTTCAGGAGTCACAATTTGTGCATGTTCAATTCGGTTACGAAGTAAAATCCCACCGGTTTTTTTGAACACATTTTCATACGCATCGAGCACCACGTGATTGGCTTTATCACCAATTGCATGAGTGTTTGCACTAAAGCCATGGGAAAAGCTTAGGTTAAATAGCTGCTCAAGCTTTTCTTGAGTTTCAAGCATTAAGCCATGATGATTTTTACGATCAGCGTACTCTTCAATGAGGGCTGCGCCTCGGCTTCCCAAAGCGCCATCCGCATACACTTTGACACTGCGAATCGACAGCATGTCATTCAAGTCTTTATATTTACCCGCTTTGAGCATGGTTTCTAATTGAGGATCGGCAGCACTTAGCATGGCTACGATTCTGACAGGAAGAGTACTTTGCTCAGAGCGCTGCTTGTACACTTGCCACGTGTCGTAATCGATACCGGCATCATGGGTTGATGTGATGCCTAAACTTAGTAGATGTTTACCTGCATTATCTAAGGCTGTATTTATGCTGGCATGGCTTACTTTTGGTACATGCTGAGTAATAAGCGTTTCGGCTTTATCAATGAATACCCCTGAAGGTAAGCCAGAATCTAGCTTTAAAATTTCACCGCCAGCAGGAGAGGGAGTTTGTTTGGCAATACCTGCAAGTTCCATGGCTTTTGAGTTAACCCACACAGCATGACCATCAACGCGAGAAAGCACCACAGGTTTGTCTTTTACGTATTTGTCTAAATCAGCTGCAGTTGGAAACTCACCGCCAGGCCATTGCTCTTGGTTCCAACCGCGACCAATGATCCAACTTTGTTTATCTTTGGCAAACTCAGCCAGCATTTTGCCAACCTCATCTGCCGAGCGCGTATTCCTTACATCAAGTTGTGAAAGGTTATTTCCTAAACCAATCACATGGCCATGAGCATCGACTAAGCCTGGTAACAATGTGGCTTGCTTGCCATCAATTGCGGTGGCATCAGGGAAGCTATTTTTAATTGAGTCATTGCCTGTTTTTACGATTTTACCGTCTTTAAAAACCAGTGCAGAAAAGTGTTGGGTTTCGCCTTTATAGGTAGGCGTATAGCCATTTACATTATAAATAACAGTGGTGTTGGCAAAACAGCTAAGTGAAGCTGTTGCGAGTAAGCTGATGATGAGTTTCATAATCTTCTAATAGTTTTTATTGATTTATGAAAACAGTATCAGAGTTGCAGTAAACTGCAACTCAGCAGAGATTAATAGTTAACTATAACTCTTTATTTGCTCGCATAAATCTTAAACTCACTGAGGGATAATTTATTATCTTTATCACTGTCGTAATTTTTAAATCGCGACCACAGAGCTGGGTCTCTCGCAGACTCTGAGCGAGTCAGGTAACCATCGTCATTACGATCAAGTTGTTTAAATTTTTCACCAATACTATCTGCAGCAAAACTCATTGTGCTAAATGCACAACTTAAAACTAGGCTGGCAAAGGTTAATTTTGACATTACTTTAACTCTTGTTTGTTAAATAGTGTTTAAACTCAAGGAGCGAGATTTGTTGATCTTTATCTGTATCCCACTGCGCTATGCGTTTTTGCAAGTGCGGTTGCGATGACAGTTCCTGCTCAGATAAAAAGCCATTTTTATCTTTATCTAGGTGATCAAAGCGTTGTTTTACGTCCAATGCTAAGCTATTGAAGCTTATAGTAATTAATGTGCATGGAGCAAGCCAGAAAATTCTCATAATTGTCTCCTAAATAAAAGTGCTTGCCATAATTTAACTCCCAAAATTTAAATCCGTTTACACATTCCCTCTGGGATTATGGCAAGCACTTTAAGCCGTTAAGGTTTGAATTTTTCAAACTCTTGTTCAGACAAAACCTGATCGCCGTTTTCATCCAGATCGGCAAATTGCTTAAGTAAGTTTTCGTGTTTGGTTGCTTCAGTTAATGAAATCTCGCCATCGGCGTTTGTATCAAATTTAGCAAATCGAACATCCATTTGTGATGCTAAAACGGTGGCGCTGATAACTAAAAACATCAGCGAGAATGCAGCTAAAAGTTGTTTCATTACAATCTCCTATTGAATAAACGACTGAAACTCAGAAAATGAAATTTGGCCATTTTGATTACTATCAATTTGCGTAAAGTTGCCGTGCAACAAGGCATCCTCAGATGCTTCTGCCTCACTCAAAAAACCATTGCTGTCTTTATCTAGCTCATTAAATGTTGTCTGCAAATCAAGTGCGTAACTATGAACTGAGAACAGACTTATAAGCAGGGTGGCTACCGGGGCCGTTACTTTCATTTTGTGTCCTAAATAACTAATTTGCTTAGTACTAATCAAAATCAGTGCCAATTTTAAAAGTACCTAATTATCAATTGGTTATGGGTTTTATGTGGTTTTGAATGCGAAATAGTTACAGGGTGTTGTGTCTTTTTTGCAACGATTTTCAGGTGTTAAAAGTTTATCCACTTTATTTCAATGAGTTAGCTTGTTGCTAAATAGCAACTTTGTATCGGTTTTTGGGTGAAAATCAGTCCTTTTTAAGGTCGGATTCAGCGAGTGTCTAAGTTTGTTCACTAATAATCAGCATCTGCAATTATGTTGAGAGTGAATATGCAAAATAAAGTAGCGATAAAAATAAAACAGTTACTCAATTGGCGACCTAGTCTTATTGGCCAGTTCGTCTGTAGCATTTTGCTGTCTTTACTACCGTTATCTTTGGTGGTGATTTTATTTTTAAATGCGCTTAATAAGCAGCTTGCAGTGACTCAAGAAATCGTCGGTGACAATTACGAGATTACTAAAGCATTTAACAACCTCAAACAAGACTTAAATAGCCTTGAACGAGCAACTCGACAAAACTGGGTGCTTAAAAGTGAATCCCTCGATAGCTTAATTGCCAACAAGTGGCAATCGTCACTGCAAAGTGTCGATGAGCTCATTTTCTTAAGCCCAACCGCTGATTATGTCTCGCAGTGGCGGCAATTGGCTGAGGTATTACAATTTGCGCATCAACATTTATTAATAGAACAAAAGCAAGACGGTGAGCTGTTTGCACCCGCTAGTAAGCTTATCAGTGAGCAAACAAATTGGCTCAAAGAGCAAAATGAATTGCGCATCACAAAAAATCAGCAGCAATTAAAAGCGCTTCAAGCTTCATTTATTAATTGGTTAGTTGCGTTAATTCCACTCACGTTATTGGTCGGGGGCGGGTTTCTTTGGCGGATCAGCGGACGGCTCAGAGAACTTACACATGTGATTGATAAACTTGGACAAGGTCACTGGCAGCAAAAAATTCAAGTTCGCGGCTCGTCAGAGTTAGTTGAATTAGGTAATAAATTAGAATGGGTTCAAGCACAGCTACATATGCTTGAGCAACAAAAAGATACGTTTTTACGCCATGTGACACATGAATTAAAAACGCCCCTAGCTTCGATGGTTGAAGGCACAGACTTACTCGCAGATGAAATTGTTGGTCCTATCAATAGCGAGCAACAAGCCGTTCTTGAGCTAATAACACAAAGTATGGTGCGACTTAGAGCCATGATTGAAAGCCTATTGAGTTACAACGCCATTCGCACCAGTAAGCAAAGCCTAAGCGAGCTTAATTTTAACTTGATGATGAATAAAATTGAGCGTCATTTTGAGCACCGGTTATCAGCGCGTGACTTATCCATTGTGTGGGTGAACGAGTTACCAAATAAAGCTTTGTTTATCTCAATTGAGCTACTTGAAATGGTGCTTATTCAGCTTACCTCAAATGCGTTAAAGTTTTCGCCAGAACATGAGTCAGTGACAATAAAATCAAGCTTAAAGCAGGGACAGTTAATTTTGAGTGTCAGCGACTTAGGAATAGGCATAGAAGATACTGAAAAAGCCGCTGTGTTTGGGGCTTTTTACCAAGGTAAGAATGCAAAACAACATACTGAAATGGGCAGCGGGCTTGGTTTAACCATAGTTAAAGAAACCGTTGAACAATTAAACGGTAAGCTCTCTATTACTGATAATGACCCGCAAGGATGTGTATTTACAGCCATTTTACCAATTCAATTAACCCAAGGAGTTAACTGATATGGGCTTAGCGAATAAAGCCAGTTTTATGCTTGTTATAGGCACACTTTTTATAACAGGGTGCACGATCACGCAAAAGCATGTTGAGGCAGAGCAAATAGAGCCGACAGCTGATGTGAAATCTCAAGGGCAACCTAATCCAAAGCCTCGGCCGAAAAGTGAGCCGTTATATCCGCCTGCAAGTACAGTTATTGCTTGGCATGCTGCCAAGTGCGGTGGCTTTAAGGCAAGCTCTGATAAAGCAAATTATGTTGGCGAAAATGAGCTAAAGCGTCTGTTTGAGTCGATTTGTTTACTCGGTGCTTCAGAGCCAGAAAAAGCTCTTAGTCAGCTTGAAAAAAGTGACCATGCTTTTTATTGGCCAGATGATATTAAGCAGTATCTATGGTTACAAAAGCAATATTTACAACAGAATTTAGCAGCAAAACAAGCTAAGCAGGCGCTAAGTGATGAAATGGAAAAAACCTTATCGTCGCTTGCGACTATCGAACAACAACTTCTGCTACGTGAAGAAACCAAGGAGCAGTAACCATGAATGAAGTAACAAAACCACGGGTTTTATTAGTAGATGACGATGCGAGTTTATTAAAGTTACTAGCGATTAGAATTGAGTCTAAAGGCTATTTGGTAAACACAGTTGAAAGTGGCATTGAGGCATTACAAACACTAAAAAACCAAACCTATGATGCGGTGATCACTGACTTAAGAATGGATGAAATGGACGGCATGGCTCTACATCGCCAGTTACAAAGTCGTTACCCTTCAATGCCGGTGATTATGATGACAGCACATGGTTCGATACCTGATGCAGTGGAAGCGACGAAGCAAGGTATTTTTGCATTTATTACCAAACCAGTTGATAAAGATGAGCTGTTCGACAGCCTTGCTAAAGCTATTGAGATCCATGGTGTACACGGTGATGAAACACCGACACAAACAAATATTGTCACCCGTAGCGGCGCGATGTTGCATTTACTTGAGCAAGTTAAATTGCTTGGTCCAACGCAAGTGAATGTGTTGATCTCCGGTGCTAGCGGCACAGGTAAAGAGTTGCTTGCACAAGCAATACATCAACATAGCCATGTTAGTGACGGGCCATTTGTGGCAATTAACTGCGGCGCTGTGCCGGGGGAGCTTTTAGAGTCTGAATTGTTTGGGCATAAAAAAGGCGCGTTTACAGGCGCAGTCAAAGACCATCAAGGTTTGTTTCAACAAGCTCAAGGTGGGACCCTTTTTCTAGACGAAATTGGTGATATGCCGCTAAATTTACAGGTAAAACTACTGAGGGTTTTACAAGAGAAAACCATTCGCCCTGTGGGCTTTCAAGAAGAGATCCCAATTGATGTGCGGGTGGTGTCGGCGACTCATAAGAACCTCCCAGAGGCAATCAATAATCAGCAGTTCCGTGAAGATTTATATTACCGATTAAATGTGGTGAACTTAAAACTGCCTCCGCTTTGTGAACGCCGAGAAGATATTAGTTTGCTAGCACAGCATTTTGCAGGTCTAATTGCTAAACGTATGGGGCAAGAGCAAAAGCAGTTTGCCAATGATGCGATGCATGCTTTGGTGCGCTATGATTGGCCGGGTAATATCCGTCAATTACAAAATGTGATAGAGCAGGTAGTAGCCCTTACACCTGGTAAAGTGATAGCTGCTCAGTTAGTTGAGAGTGCATTAAATAGTAATGTTAGTATTGCTGAGCCACTTTCGTTAAATGATGCAAAAAAAGAATTTGAGCGAGATTATTTAATTAATACGCTGAAAATGTCAGCGGGTAATGTTGCCGAAGCCGCAAAGCTTGCGAAACGTAATCGCTCAGATTTTTATAAATTAATCAAAAAGCACAACATTAATGTTGAAAGCTTAATATAAGGAAAAACATGGCGCTTTTTTTAGTCTATCTGGGCGGTCGTATTCAAGGTTGCCACATTGAAATGCACGACGTTCGATTTGTCGTAGGCGATAGCATTGAGCAAACCTACTCAAAACTAAAAGCACAATGGGTGGGTGATAAAAGCAACGTACACATGGATAGCTACATGCAAATTCAGCACATTGATGGTTATCAGGTCGAAGTGGTTGATAGTGCGCATCACCAAGCCGAAAAACTGTATTTTGTGAATTTAGGTGCTTACCGAGCTGATAGTCTTGCGGAGCAACATGATTTTGCATTGTTCGTTGCCCGTAGCAGTGAAGAAGCAAAGCAACGCGCTAAAGAGTCTTTATTGGCGGGAATGACTCATCTTCATAAAGATGACTTACACGATGTAGACGATTGTTTTGCGATTGATTTGTTAGATAGCAACTTATCAATAAAATTAACGCCAAGCGGGCAAGCTCAAGCAATGAAGCCCGATTGGTTTGGCTATCACGTGTTGTGATCTATTCTTGGTTATCGTTTTTACTGGCAACTTTAAAGGCGATAATCACCAATCCAAACAAAGCAAATGGCAGTGCAGCGAGTAAATACTCAACGGTATGGCTGTCTTGATAGTTGGGCTGGAGTAGGAAGTGACCTGCAACACAAAGTAAAATAGCCACGAATAAAACGGGCAGTAAAATCAGTTCTTTTTTAGGTGAGTGTTTTTTCATTACAAGGCGATATATTCCAAAGGTGCGCCATTGTAATGATCTCAGCTTACTCAGGTCAAATAAGTTGCTTTGTAGTTTGCTTTATATTGCGCTGTATCAACTTTTTTAGTGTCAGCTTTTACAGGCTGCTTTTTTGGAGCCGCTGGTTTATCGGTTGCTTCATTATAGCTAAACAGCCCCATAATGAACTCAATCTCTTCACGTTGTAATCCAGATCGCATGATGCCCTCCAAAGAATAATTTGCCTTTTGTATTACAAATATTACGTCCTGTAATCTGAATTATCGGTGAACATCGCGTCACTAAACTGTAATCATATGTAACGCAAATATGCTTATTTAATAGGCAGCTCCACAGTAAACACAACACCTGTGCCATCATCTAAATTTTCTGCCAATACTTTACCGTGATGGTAATCGCAAATAAGCCTTACAATATAAAGACCTAAACCCAAGTGGGGCTGCTGCTGATGCTGCTGACTTCTCACCGAGACCATTGAGTCGAAAATGTGTTCAACTAAACCGTCAGGGAGCAAAGGCCCTTGGTTGCTGATTTTTAATAATGCATGCTGCTCTTGCTTGGTTAAGCTGACTGAAATTGTGCTTTGCGGGGTTTTAAACTCAAGTGCGTTGTTGATGAGCTTATCGAGTAATTGGGCAATAAATTCTGGTGCACCACTAACATTTAACGGCTCTTTACAAAGCGACAAGGTAAATAGGCTTTCACCATAGGTTATTTGATAGCCTTGCATGCAGCCGGTGATCACCTTGGTCAGGTCAAACTCTTCTGCCTCGGCACTTTGAATACTTTGTTCAAGGCGCGTTGCTTCACTCATGGTGGTAATAATTTTTCCTAACCGCTCAACCCCTTCACTAGCACGGTCGAGGTATTTCTGACTCAGTTCAGATTGCGGCTGCATTTGTAAGTTTTCAAGTGATGAGCGTACAACTGCCACAGGCGTACGCAGCTCATGGGAGAGTCGTGATGACATATTTTCTAAGTAATCAGTATAACCACTTAAACGGCTAACAATGTTGGCAAAGCTGCGAGAAAGGTCGCCAATTTCGTCATTCGAATCGGCATAAGTAATCTTGCCAGTGATCCGCCCTTGAGCATCAATGGCTTGCTCGGCATTATCACGTAAGCGGCGAATACGGCTGGAAATTCTTGAAGCAAAAAAGAACAGTGTCACAGTACCAACAAGCATCACCGCTAAAATCACATTAAAGAGCTTTTCTAAGGATTTATTACGCAGAGTGCGCACGCCGTTGGTGGTTTCTTCTGCGATTACTGCACCAATGACTTTATCTTGGATCCAAATAGGGTAGGCCGCCGATAAAATAACGGCTTTGTTATCTGGGGTTAAGCGCCATGATGATGCGGGTTTACCATTTAAAGCGCTGGCTATGTGAGTACCTTGCATCGCTGCGACATCATGTAAGGTATCAATAAACTCATTTTCTGGGCGAGTTAAAATTTTATAGTAAAGTGGGTGTAAGTAATCTTGCTCAAAGCGTTGCCACCAGGTTGTTGCGGGCGCATCTTTTAGGCCGTCTGCCCAAACGCCATCGGCATGATGAATTGAGCCAGATTGTGCAAGTACACGATGATGGTTATCGACGACCCAAATTCGGCTGCCACTGTGGCCCATGCCTTTCAAGATACGGTTAATTTCTGGCGAAGGCACTAAAACTGAGCCGATATCATTTGGGTTTTGCAGGTTTGAGGTCGACATTAACTGAGGCTCAACCTTGTCTTCATCCCAATCTTCAATTGCAAAACCAAGCTTATTACCTAGCATCGAAAGTGGAAAACGCAGCTCTATGTTGTAACCCGCGTTGGTGCTTTTAAAATAGCCTTGGATTTTAGTGACCGGCTCTTGTGTCGAAGCATCAAAGGCATTAACCCAACCATCTTGGCGGGCGGCCACCACATAACGTTTAAATTCACCTTCTGGTGTTTTTAACATGATCTGTAAGTGATCATTACGGGTAAAGCTGAGCACATTTTTAGCACGATACACCAGTGAGTTATCAGTGACTTTAAATGCCGCATAAAGGTAGTTTTCGTATTTGCCTACCATGTGATCAAAACTTAGATCACTCTCTTGATGATCATTACTTAACCCCTGTAAGTAGCGCTTGTCGTAATGCCAAAATAAGCTTTGATAAGGCTGCCACTCTGACAATTTACCATCAAGTTGAATCGGGTTATTCAGATTATAGGCATATAAATCTCGGCCTTTTACAACTTGATCTAAAAAGTTGGTTTGCGAGTCAAACAAAGCAGGGCGCTCATGTAATGCCGTTGCAAGTGCGCGGGTGGTGCCCACTAAGGTTTTTTCTTGCCCTTGCCTTAAGAACTTTTCCATTTCCCAAACATATTCATAGCCAAGCCAAGGCAATAAAAATAAAAAGCAGGATAAGAAAATAAACTTTGTTCTAAGCCCCAAACGCAGCATTAAGCTTGCTCCCAGCGATAACCCATACCGTAAACGGTATCAATGCAGTCAAATGCACCATCTAAAGCAATAAACTTTTTACGAATGCGTTTTACGTGTGAAGTAATAGTGCTGTCATCAACATAAATTTTCGCGTCACTCATTAATTCGTTGCGGCTTTTCACATGGCCTGGACGCTGTGCAAGTGAATGTACCATCCAAAATTCTGTCACAGTTAAATCAACCAGTTGCTCTTGCCAAAAAACCTGCATGCGCTGGGTATCTAACTTTAACGGGCCGCGATGTAAAAGAGCGGTTTGATCGGCGGGTTGATCGAAGGCATCAAGGCGTCTAAACAAGGCACCAATGCGAGCAGCAAGATGCGCCATACTGATGTCTTTGGTTAAGTAATCGTCAGCACCCATGCGCAGGCCACATACGGTATCAATTTCGCTATCGCGGGCGGTTAAAAATATAATCGGTAAGGTTTTAGAAAGACTGCGTAATGTTTGGCAAAGTAAAAAACCACCATCCACTTCATGGCCAAGGCCAATATCAACAATGGCTAAATCTGGTAAAGATTGACTAAATGCCACTTCAGCACTGGCTCTGTCAGCAAAGCCTACAACCTGATAGCCCTGAGCGCTGAGCATTTCTGTGTAGTTTTCGCGGATTGCTGTTTCATCTTCAACGATTGCTATTTTCTTCATTGTTAATACTTACTTAAATTCTTTCTATAGCGAACTATACCTAATTTTTTGCCTTGCGTACTGGCAAAAACGCGATTGCCATTTTTCTGCCACAATTGCTCAGCAGTTTGCCTTTTTTGATCCCCTTTATTGCCATTTCGACTTGTTTTAATAGCTCCATACCAAGTTCGCAACACCAACCAATGTTGCCAAGCAATTAAGTAGAAAAAGGATTAAACCATGAAAAAATTAATTATTGCCGCTGTTATCACGTCTGCTGTATCTGTAGCCCCTTTTGCAGACGCTGCGAGTCAAGCTAAACAAGAAACACCAAAAGAAACAGCCATTGGCTTAGGTGCAGGTGCCGTTGTTGGCGGAATCGTCGGCGGCCCAGTGGGTGCATTTATTGGCGCGTTTGCTGGTGGCTTAATTGGCGAAAAAGAAGCGGCAGACAACACCATTGATGAACAAGCACACGCATTAGTTGTAATGAAAGAGCAAACCGCTGATTACCAACAAGTAATTGCCGATAACGCCGCCTTAAGTGAGCAGCTTGAATTATTAGCTGACGAAAAAGAGCAGTTACTACAAGCCCAATTGAACACCTTATTGGCCATGACGGTACAGTTTAAAACTGGCTCTAGTGAAATTGCCCCACACTTTGCTAACCAGCTCAATAAAGTCGCACAGTTACTTATTGCTCAGCCAAATCTGGCTATCGACTTAAATGGCTTTGCAGATCAGCGTGGTGATGAGTTGGCTAATTTAATGCTCTCAAAACAGCGTGTAAATGCAGTGCAAAGCTACTTAATTAAACAAGGTGTGCCTCATACGCGCTTAACCGCTACCGCCTTTGGTGAGCAGCAAAGTGTTGCCGATTCAAATAACTACGAAGACAACGTGTTTGACCGCCGCGTAACCTTAACGACACGCCCTGTTTCACAAAGCAGCTTACGCACAGCACAAAGTAACCACTAATTCATCGGTCGATGGAGTGACATATTATGTTGAGTAACCGTACCAAAAGGCTCCTTTTGGGGAGCCTTTTTATCCTCTTATTAGGTTATGCAGTTAACCCTGCATTTGCAGCCAATGCCAGTGCCGAACTACGTTTTTATGATGATTCTAATAGCCAAGTGTCGTCGGGCTTATTAGTGAAAAACGATGTCACTATGACGCTCACTGGGCTTATTAATCATGTTGTTGTTAAACAGCGTTATCAAAACCCGCACCCGTTTGCGGTTAATGCCCGATATGTGTTTCCGTTACCAGATGAAAGCGCAGTTCATGCCATGCAAATGCAAATTGGTGAGCGCATTATCACCGGTAATATTGTCCTTAAGCAGCAGGCTGAACAGCAATTTGAGCAAGCCCAAAAACAGGGTAAACGCGCCGCTTTAGTACGTCAGCAACGCGCGAACATTTTCTCTACTGATGTAGCAAACCTTGGAGCAGGGGAAGAGATTGAAATTACCTTGCAATACCAAGAGATAATCGGTTTTCGAGATGGTGTGTTTTCACTGCGTTTTCCAACCACTATTACTCCGCGCTACGAACCTTTAACGGCAGAACTGCAGCAAAAAGTGAATCTAGAAACAAAAGACACAGAACAACAGAGCGACGCAACAGCTGATACAGCGCAATTGGCATCAGCGTGGCTAAAGCCTGTTTTTCATCGTGCACAAAGCCAAGAGTCTGATGCGAGCCTAAACCTTGCTATTTCGATGGATATTGGCCTTGAGCTGAGTGATATCAGCGCTAATTTAGCGGGCATGCAAATAGATAACCCAAGCTTTGGTCGGTACCAGTTATCACTTAATCGTGATGTTCCAATGGATAGAGACTTTGAGCTGACATTTAAGCCCCTTGATAAAGCCCACTCACAGGCTGCATTTTTTACCGAAACAGTAGCAGGGCAAGAATATGGTTTACTGATGTTAGTACCGCCAAGCGATCACTTTACCTCGCAAGCTCGTCTGTCTCGTGAAATGGTGTTTGTTGTAGATACCTCTGGCTCAATGCATGGCCAATCAATGGAGCAGGCTAAACAAGCCTTGTTTTATGCCCTTTCATTATTGGATGAAAATGACAGTTTTAACATCATAGGCTTTGATAATGAAGTGTCGGTATTAAGTGACACGCCAATGATTGCCAATGACTTTAACATTCGCCGTGCAGAGCGCTTTATTTATGGCTTACAAGCCGATGGCGGCACCGAAATAGCAAAAGCACTGACTCAGGTACTTGATGGTAAACAGCATGATGGCTTTGTACGCCAAGTGGTGTTTTTAACCGATGGCAGTGTGGGTAACGAAACGCAGCTATTTAAACAAATTCAAACAGATTTAGGTGACAGCCGACTCTTTACCGTCGGTATTGGTAGCGCACCTAATAGCTTTTTTATGACCAGAGCTGCTGATATTGGCCGTGGTACATTCACTTTTATAAGTAGCACCAGCCAAGTACAGCCCAAAATGCAGCTGCTATTTGATAAATTAGCGCATCCCGCGGTTACAGAACTTGCACTTGAAGGCGACAAAGCAGCCCTTGAGTATTGGCCATCGCCATTACCTGATTTGTATTTTTCAGAGCCGGTTTTGGTTGCTGTGAAGCTTGATGGCAGTCAGCACTTAACATTAAAGGGGCAAACAAACACAGGGCCAATGACGATTAATTTAGCAACGGCCAATGCCGCAAACGGCGAAGGTATCGCTAGACTCTGGGCAAGACAAAAAATTAAGTCACTACTGCTTTATAATGAAAAGGATGCGGTACGCGCAGAAGTTGAGACATTAGCACTTCAGCATCATTTACTTAGCCCTTTTACAGCCTTTATTGCAGTTGATAACTATGCGGATAATGAGATTGCAGAGCGTTCAATGCAAGTGAGAAACAAACTTCCTAACGGCATGACGCTACCGCAAACCGACGGACAAAGCCGCGTGTTTATGCTAATCGG
This sequence comes from Pseudoalteromonas sp. PA2MD11, assembly GCF_017808125.1. Lineage (NCBI taxonomy): Bacteria > Pseudomonadati > Pseudomonadota > Gammaproteobacteria > Alteromonadales > Pseudoalteromonadaceae > Pseudoalteromonas > Pseudoalteromonas sp. PA2MD11. The sequence continues at coordinate 22,662 of NZ_JADKNF010000004.1, read as the reverse complement.
GTTACTATTACTCGCTTTTTCGTGGTTATGGCAATGGCGACGCTAAAAAAAGCGCTGCCAGTTTGCAGCGCCTTACTTGGCATCGCATTGTTTGTGAATGGTGGCTATATGCAGGCGAAAGCTTGGCTGGCTCAGGCTCTGATTGAATCTGCTTGGCAGCAAGCTTTGCAAAGTCCTAATCAGCAAGTGAGGCCTTGGTTTTACGCCGATGGTTATGTCACTGCACACATAGAATGGCCAAGCCAGCAGCAAGAATTGACTGTACTTGCTGGTGCATCGGGGCGAAACCTCGCGTTTGCCCCCGGGCATTTTTTGCCAAGCGGTGAACTTGGCAGCACAAATGGGGTGCTGATTGCGGGTCATAACGACACCCACTTTGCATTTCTAAAACATGTCAAAGTGGGTGAGCAATTCAGTATGCAATTGCAAAATGGCCAAATTGAACACTATCAAGTTCGCAGCATTGATGTTATTCATCAAAGCGAGCAAGGGTTTTTAGCACAATCAGGCCTTTATTTATTAACCTGTTACCCTTTTGACTCGTTAGCTTCAGGGACTGATTTTAGATTATTGGTGTCGGCTGATAAATTATCGTCTACGTCAACTTTCAGTTCTTGATGACGTTGGCTAACAATAACACCGGCAAATACCACCGCAATACTCACCCATTGCCAAAGTGTCAGAACTTCGCCAAGTAAAATGGCAGACAAAATTAACGCAAAAATTGGAATGAGGTTTGAGTAAGCAGCAGCGGTTAACACCGACACCTTACTGATGGCGTAATTGTACATGCCATAGCCGCCTAAAGTGACACATGAGCCTAAATATAAAATGCTCAGAAGGGCACTTAAATCGTGCTGATTTTCGCTGGGTAGTTCGATGAAAAATAAAAATGGCGCAAAGAATAAGCTACCGCTAAACCCTTGGATTGCTATTAAAGTCAGCGGTGAGTAACGAGCGACTAAGTGTTTTACGCTCACGGTATAAAACGCGGCGCAAACCATCGCCATCAACTCTAAAAAGTTACCAAGCAGTGGGATAGGGGCTTGCTCAGTACTTGGTGATAATAGCGTTAATAAAATACTGCCGCCAATACATAAGGTAAAACCAACGACAATGGCTTTACTGATGTACTCTTTTAAAATTAAGAACGCCAAAATAGCGACGATAATTGGTAAACAAGAGACAATCACCCCAGCTTGCGATGCCGAAGTGTATTCAAGGGCATGCCCTTCAAATAAATAATAAAAGCAAGGCTCAGCCAGTGACATACCAATTAAGTACTTCCAGTCGCCTGGTTTGAACTCAAAGCGGATTATATAGCGCCATAAACATAAGCTAATCAATAGGGTGGTTAGCATTCTTAAAAAAATTACTAACACAGGGTCATAAACATTGATTGCATGCTTTAAAGCAATGTAAGAGCTACCCCATAAAAAGGTCGCAATAATTAAGCATAAACTGGCTGGCATAGGTGTCGCTATTGAGTAAAAAAACGAGAGCGCGATCCTAGCATGAATTTTTTTAACTTGTTCAAAAACTGTTAGCTGGTATATATATACCCAAACTCCCTCAATATGCAGAGTATAAGAATCAAATGCAAAGGCCACACGTCGTTGTTGTAAAGCTGGGCACAAGCGTGCTGACAGGCGGTACCGACAAATTAGATAAAGCACACATGGTTGAACTTGTTCGCCAATGTTGTGAATTAAAAAAACAGGGTTATCAGGTTGTTTTAGTATCAAGCGGCGCGGTTGCTGCAGGTCGCGAGCAACTCATTACCCCCTGTGGTCGTTCTTTGATTGAAAAACAAATGCTTGCCGCAATCGGCCAAGGACAGCTTATTCATATTTGGCAGAGTCTGTTTGCTTTGTATGGTGTGAATGTAGGGCAAATGCTATTGACCCGCGCCGATGTGGAAGACCGTGAACGTTACTTAAATGCCCGCGATACCTTGAATGCACTTCTAGCGCACAATGTGGTGCCAATTATTAACGAGAACGACGCTGTAGCCACCGCCGAAATTAAAGTCGGCGATAACGATAACTTATCTGCTTTAGTCGCAATATTAGCGAATGCTGAAAAGCTGTTATTGTTAACTGATCAAGAAGGCTTATTTACAGGCGATCCTCGCTCTGATGCCAATGCAACACTAATCAATGAAGTGTCTCACATTAATGATGAACTCAGAGAGCTCGCTGGTGGCAGTGGCACAACCCTAGGTACCGGAGGTATGGCAACCAAACTGCAAGCGGCCGATATTGCACGTCGTGCTGGTGTTGAGGTAATTATTGCTAAAGGGGCAGGCAAGAATGTGATTTTAAATTGCATGGCTGATAAGCTTCCAGGTACGCGCTTTTTAAAACTCACCGCACCAAAAGATGGCCGTAAAAAGTGGCTTCTAGCAGGGCCTAAAAGCACGGGGCAATTAGTGATAGATGACGGCGCAAGCCTTGCGCTTAAAGAACGTGGCGCAAGCTTACTGGCAAAAGGCGTAAAGACTGTGAAAGGGCAGTTTGAGCGTGGTGATGTGATTGAAGTGGTGACCTGCCAAGGGCAATGTATTGCTAAAGGCCTTGTTAACTTTAATCATCAAGAAATTGATCAAATTAAAGGCTGTCATTCATCGCAAATAACTGAGTTGCTTGTATTTGCACCAAGCAGTGAAGTAATTCACCGAGATGATATGATTTTGTTATAGTTTTTTAGTAATTCTAGCAAACTTAACTAAACTAAAGTTATGTTTTATTTTGGGGGCTTCTAAATGGCTTCTAATGCTTGCGGGCATGACTGGGTAGTCACTATAACGCAACAGGAAGAAGAGCCTGAGTTAGACAGTGCACTGATAAATGCTGTTGCTGAATTAGGTGAGTTTACACGTTTTGCAATCTATATTAATAAAACCTTTAATATTGGTCTTCCCGCACGGCTGTTAAATAAGAACACAGCGATTGAGGAGCTTAGCGAGCAAGAAGTCTTAGACTTATTGGCAAAAGTCAGTCGCAATAAAATTCGGATTAGCCGTGATTGTGGGGTGATATCGACATATGTGCCAATTTATTACACTGGAAATGTTGTCGGTATACTTGTTGTTGAATCTGATAAAGAGTTAACCGAGCGCTGCAGTATGCTAGCTATTTATATGCTGAATATCTATGCGAATCAGCTCTCTTTATTACATAAATCACAGCAGGATCCACTTACTGAACTTCTTAACAGGCAAACATTTGATAAAAAAGTGATTGAGATAGCTGCCAATACAGCGGTCGAGCATGACTCTAAGCAGTGTCATTGGTTCCTTGCTATGGTCGATATTGATCATTTTAAACGTGTTAATGATAACTATGGTCATGTAATTGGTGATGAGGTTATTTTACTTGTGGCACAGCTTTTAAAAAATAACTTTCGTATTGAAGATTACGTTTTTCGCTACGGCGGCGAAGAGTTTTCTGTGTTATTTCAAGCAAGTGACGAGTTAGATGCACGAAATGCACTTAATCGTTTTCGCTCCTGTGTTGCTCAATACCCATTTCCTCAAGTAGGCAACTTAACAGTGAGTAGTGGTTTTATGCCAATCTATGAGTTTGAAATGGTTGCCAGCCTTGTTCAAAAAGCCGATCAGGCCTTATACCATTCTAAAAACAGCGGTCGTAATTGTGTCACTGCTTACTCCGAACTAGATATTCAACAAAGCCAACCTCAAGATGATTCAATTGAGCTGTTTTAAGGTGTTGCAGCGCGCTTAGCTGTGTTAAAATTGCCCACTATTTTTTTGAACCCTATGAGAAGGTAAGATGAAGTTTGTTCGTTGGTTGTTAGGCCGCATCATTTTGTTTTTTGATTTTGTATTCACGCCACGTAGTAAAAAGCGCCCGGCAGCAGAGCAAGCCGCGCTTGATTCAGTGACATCACAATTTAAACTATATCAATTTAAAGCCTGTCCATTTTGCGTGAAAGTACGTCGTGCCATAAAACGTCAAGGCCTTTCAGTTGAAACCCGTGATGCCAAAGATAACGAGCAATTTCGCCAAGAGCTATTAGAGCAGGGCGGAAAAGTAAAAGTTCCTTGTTTACGCATTGAAGAAAACGGCCAAGTGACTTGGTTGTATGAATCAAACGATATCATTGCTTATTTAGATAAAGTCGCGGCATAAAGCGGCTTTTCACTTCGATTATAGCCCGTGCTGTGCTAGCATTTGGGCAAATTTTTTAATTGTCTTTTGAGAGATATAACCATGACAATTCGCACCCGTGTTGCTCCGTCACCAACTGGTGACCCGCACCTAGGTACTGCATATATCGCATTATTTAACTACTGTTTTGCTAAGCAGCAAGGCGGTGAGTTTGTGTTACGTATTGAAGATACAGACCAAGTTCGTAGTACGCCAGAATCAGAGCAAGCTATTATGGATAGCTTACAATGGTTAGGCTTAAACTGGGATCACGGTCCAGATGTAGGCGGTGAGTTTGGTCCATACCGTCAATCTGAGCGTAGCGATTTATATAAGAAATTCGCGCATCAGTTAGTTGAACAGGGTAAAGCTTTTTACTGTTTTGCTACGAGCGAAGAACTAGACCAAATGCGTGAAGAGCAAATGGCCGAAGGCCTACGCCCTAAATACGATGGTCGTGGTTTAAATCTTTCTGAAGATGAAATTAAAGCAAACCTTGAAGCGGGTAAGCCTTACGTAATCCGTATGAAGATCCCAAGCGAAGGCACGTTTAAGTTTAACGACTACCTACGTGGCGAAATTGAGATCCCATGGGAAAATGTAGACATGCAAGTGCTACTTAAAGCTGATGGTTTCCCAACTTACTTCCTTGCCAACGTTGTTGATGATCATCACATGCAAATTAGCCACATTTTCCGTGGTGAAGAGTGGATCAATTCAGCGCCTAAGCTATTAAAACTATATGAAGACTTCGGTTGGGAAGCGCCAGTACTAGGTCACTTACCGTTACTGCGTAACCCAGATAAGTCAAAATTATCGAAGCGTAAAAATCCAACTTCAATCAACTACTATAAAGAAATGGGTTACCTTCCAGAGGCACTATTAAACTATTTAGGCCGTATGGGTTGGTCAATGCCAGACGAGCGTGAAAAGTTCACCTTAGCAGAGATGATTGAACACTTTGATATGAAACGAGTGTCGCTTGGCGGCCCAATTTTCGATATCGATAAGCTTAGTTGGTTAAACGGTATGTGGATCCGTGAAAACTTATCTGATGCAGAGCTAATGCAGCGTTTTGTTGATTGGAAATTTAATACCGAGCTATTCGCTAAAGTATTGCCAGAAGCAAAAACACGTATTAATACGCTTTCTGATATGGTTGACCTTGCGGGCCACTTTGTAGGTGGTATTCCAAGTTATGATCCTGCGCTATTAACAGCAGGTAAAGCTGATGAAGATGTAATCCGTCAAGCATTACAGTTCTTCATCTGGCAATTAGAAGGTTTACGTAGTTGGGAAAAACCAGCGATTTTTGCTATCGCAAAAGAAGTGGCGACTTTCCATGAGTTGAAGATTAAAGACTTCCTAGAGCCAATCTTTGTGGCTATCACAGGTAAGACATCTTCAACATCAGTACTTGATGCGATGGAAATTTTAGGCTCTGACTTATCGCGTGCTCGTTTACGTGTTGCTTTAGCACATCTTGGTGTGTCTAAAAAGCAAGCGAAAAAAATTGAGCGTGCATACCGCGATTATCCGCAAGCTTAATCATCCTTTAGTTTTATAAACCGAGCTTTATGCTCGGTTTTTTTATATTTAAATCAAAGTTACCCCAGATTTCACTTGTAAATAGGGACTGCTCTAATAGTATTAAACATGCACAATTTATCACTTGTATGAATATCTTAAGAAAGCAGTATAAGGTGACTGCAAGCGAGGGGTTTTTGAAGCTAAGGCAAATGCTTTAGTCAGTTTTCAAGGAGAAAGTGATGTTTAAATACATACTGGCCTGCGTGGCCATTTTAGGCTTAAGTTTACCAAGTGTCGCTGCAGAAAAACCCAATGTACTTGTTATTTGGGGCGATGATGTTGGTATGTGGAATATTAGTGCTTACCATCGAGGTATGATGGGAGGCAGTACACCTAACATTGATAGCATTGCGAATGACGGCATGATATTTATGGATCATTACGCACAGGCCTCGTGCACTGCTGGCCGCGCTGCATTTATTACTGGTCAGTATCCTATGCGTACAGGTCTCAGTACCTTAGGTCTTCCTGACGCACCACAAGGTTTGCAAGAGAAAGATCCAACCTTAGCAACCATGCTCAAATCAAAGGTTATGTTACAGGCCAGTTCGGTAAAAATCACTTAGGTGATCGTGATGAACACTTACCTACAAATCATGGCTTTGATGAATTTTTTGGTATCTTATATCACCTCAATGCAGGTGAGTATCCAGAGCAGCAAGATTATACTCAAGACGCTAAAACACAAGAAAAGTTAGGCTTAAAAATGCGTGGAGTCATTCATGCAAAAGCGCTTGGAAATGGCAAACAAGAGATTAAAGATCTTGGCCCATTTGGGAAAGAGCGTCAGCGTAATTTAGACCAAGAAGTACTTGTAGAGTCAAAACGCTATATTCGTGATGCAGTAAAACAGAATAAACCTTTCTTCGTGTGGCATAACACAACTCGAATGCATTACCAAACTAACCTTAATAAAGCTTATGACGGTAAAACTGGCTTTGGTTTATATGCTGATGGTATGGCCGAAATGGATGATGATGTAGGTGAGTTACTTAACTTACTTGATGAACTTAAAGTCGCTGATAACACAATAGTGATGTTTTCTACCGACAACGGTGCCGCATCAAACTCATGGTTAGATGGTGGTAATCAGCCATTTCATGGTGAAAAAGGCGTTGGTGGCTGGGAAGGTGGCTTCAGAGTACCTATGGTTGTTAAATGGCCGAACCATATTCCTAAAGGTGTGAGCACAGGTGAGTTCATGACAATGGAAGATTGGGTGCCAACGATTATGTCGTGGATTGGCGATAAAGATTTAAAAGCTAATTTATTAAAAGGTACCAAAATCAATGGTCAAAAGTATAAGGTTCATTTAGATGGTTTCGATCAAAGTGATATCTTACAGAACAATGGTAAAACAAAGCGTAAAGAGTTCTATTACTTCACCGAAACTACCTTTCATGGAATGCGTTACGGTGACTGGAAATTAATTTTTACAGAACAAAATCATTGGTTTAGGTCTACACAGCAAGCTCTTACTTCACCTTACATTATTAACTTAAAAATGGATCCATTTGAGCGTTTCATTGATGCTAGGGGGTATGATGAGTGGGCTGAAAACCGTAGTTGGATTTTAGGCCCTGCAGGTAATCAAATTTCAGAGTTTGTAAAAACCTTTAAGGCATTTCCGCCTAGTCAAGAGAGTATGTCAGTACAAGTGGGTAGTGTTGCTGAAATGATTTCACAGCAAGCGTTAAACCGCTAAAAAACGATAGGCTTTACCAGAACACAATGTTGCAAAATGACAGTTTTGCTCATCGCTGGTAAAGCCTTTACTGCTTCGAATTTGAAAACCATGAGCCAGCTCAAGTTATAGTTGCATAAGAGTTATGCGATTTACCACTGTATCATCATAATCAATTGATTAATAAATAAATTTTATCTTCATTTCTTACCTAAATTAAATATGCTACTTCTATTTTGTATTCAGAGATATTGTATATAGAAACACTATATTAGCCCACCTTTGGTAACTTTAATGTTAACAGTGTGTACAAAACGCTACACGAATGTGCGTCATTTTTGATTCTCCCTGTGGTTATATTGTTACTACAAGCGTTGAAATGGAAATTCAAAAAGCTTGAATAACTATTCAAACTAACTATCCAGGGGATACTTTATGAAAGTCAAAACACTTTCGATCGCTGTTGCTGCAGCTCTCTATAGTGCTAGTGCTGCACATGCAGTCGGTGTTGAGAACAATCAAGTTAAGCACCAATTAAAAGCACCAAATATTACATTTGAAGAAGTGAAAGCATTTTCCAAAGAGTTCGAGCAAGGTAACTCTTCAAGCATGCTACAAAACGATGGTTTAAATGTTCAATTAAATAGCCAAGCAAGCAAATTTAAACAAGAAGGTCTGGGTGGCGAACATATTTATATTATTCGTTTACGTGATAACTCTGTTGCTCTTGAAGCTAGAGACTTAACTTCGTCTTTATCAAAATCTATGCAAGCTCAAGGTATTACCAAAGTTTTTGAAAAAGGTCAGGCTGCAATTTCAGCCGTTACAGAATATCAAAACAAGCTTTATTCGAAACAACGTGCTGTTATGCAAAACGTAACGGCAGTTACAGGGCGTACAGAGATGCGCCGTCAATTCACTAAAGCGCTAAATGGTTTCTCTGTAAAAATGACAGAGCAAGAGGCATTACAGGTCGCTTCGCTTGGCTCTGTTGTATCAGTAATGCGTTCTAAAAATTATGATTTACTTTCAGATGAAGGCCCTAAGCACATCGGTGCTGATCAAATTTGGGATGGAACAAGTGTTCCAAGTGGGATCAAGGGCAAAGGTGAAGGCCAAATCATAGGTATTATTGATACAGGTATTAACTCAGATCACCCGTCATTTGCAGCTGTGGGTGCTGATGGTTATGAGCATGAAAACCCATTTGGTGCGGGCGTTTATGTTGGCGACTGTGTTGAAGAGCCAGAAGAGATTCAATGTAATAACAAACTAATTGGTGTACGTTCTTACGATGTGATCACAGATTCGTTTGATGCCATGATCCCAGGCTGGCCAGCGATTGGTGAAGATTATCAAGGTCATGGTTCGCATGTTGCGTCAACTGCGGCAGGTAACGTAGTCAAAGACGTTCCATATATGCTACCTAGTTTTGGTGAAAATACTGATGGCAATATCTTGAAAGAGGGTTTATTCCCTGAAATCTCAGGTGTTGCACCGCATGCAAATATTATTTCTTATCAAGTATGTTACCCATCAAGTGAAGAATATGCAGGTTGTCCTGGTGAAGCGTTAGTTGCTGGTATTGAAGATGCAATTTCTGATGGGGTTGATGTAATCAACTTCTCAATTGGTGGAGCCGATTCAAACGTTTGGGCCGATCCAGTACAACTTGCATTCTTAGCAGCGCGTGAAGCGGGCATCAACGTTGCCGCGGCAGCAGGTAACAGCGGTCAGGGGTGTGGCGCAGCAGAATGTTTTGGCTATTTAGATAACTCGTCGCCGTGGCTTGCGCAAGTTGCAGCAACAACACATGGCCGTACTGTTGTCGTTGAAACTGCTGTTGAATATGCGGGCTTTGCTGATGAAACGATGGGTTCTGAAGTACCAAGTTGGTCAGATATGGGGTTAGTTGGCGGTGCCATTAATAGCGAAGAAATTACCGGCGTTGTTGTCTGGGCTAAAGACTATGAAGACGTCAATGGCTTTAAAGACTCTGATGGATACTGTACTGCCGATTATCCTGAAAATACGTTTAATTTCTACAAAGATGGGACAGAAATAGCTGGTGCGGCTGATGGCAGCACGAATGTTATTGTAATCTGTCAACGTCACTCAGCTACAGATACAGCTGCCAATGCCCGTACCGCAAAAGTAGATCATGTAAAAGCCGGTGGCGCTGATGGTTTCATTATGTTCAACCGTGACAGTGATCAAGCTACAGTACCTGAGGCTTACTCATTACCAGGCGTTCATTTTACCTATGATCAATGGAATGGTGTGTGGCCCGATGACGGTTTAGAAGATTGGGTTGATAGCACATCAGAGAAAGGTCATATGATCACTATTAAGCCAACAGTGATTGAGCGCCGTGTTGATGCTGAAGATGCTGATTGGTTAGCAACCTTCTCATCGCGTGGTCCATCTTATTCGAATGTTGAAGTACTAGCTCCAACACTTGCAGCTCCTGGTGTTGATATTTATGCGGCATACTCTGATGAGCATCCTTTTGTGGCACCACATGGTCAAGATTATGCAGCGATTAGCGGCACGTCTATGGCATCACCTCATGTTGCCGGTGCAATGGCATTACTGCGTCAGATTCATCCTGAGTGGAGTGCAGCCGAGATTCAATCTGCACTATCAATGACTGCCGAAAACGTAGTTAAGTACCATCGTTTAAACAGTGAAAATGATGTTGTTGCTGATGCTAAAATTTACCGTGCTGGTGCAGGTCGAATCAATGTTGCATTAGCAGCTGAAGCTGGTTTTGTTATGGACGAAACAGCCGACAACTTCTTAGCGGCTGATCCATATAATGGCGGTACACCTCACAAACTTAACTTACCAAATTTGGTTAACTTTTCTTGTGCACCAGAGTGTCAATGGGTTCGAACTATCAAAGCAACAGAAGATGGAACCTGGACTGTAAGCCATGAAGATGTTGAAAACTGGGCATTTGATGTTAATTCACAAACCGCTCAAAATGGTGTGAATATTGATATCTTCCCGAAAACTTTCTCACTGAAAAAAGGTGAAACGCAAACAATCATTGTTAAAGCATCAATCATGGATACCCAAGATTGGTTTAGTAACTCAGAAGTTGAGCTTCATACCAACCTTGTGTTCCAAGCTGAAGAAGCTGGTATCCCAGATGCACATTGGCCAGTAGCGTTTAAATATGATCGCGGTAATTTACCATCTTCATTAGAAACAACTGCTCATTCAAATGTAGGCACTTATGTTGCTAAAGGTATTGTATTACCGAGTGTTGAAGCACCTGTTGCACGCGCATATGAGCCGGTTAAAGCAGATATCACGACAGTAACTTTGCCAAAAGATGATGAGCGTACTTTCCCGTGGGCCATGAATCGAACAGAAGAAGTTGATGCTAGTGATATTCTAGATGAAGCAACATTTACTAAGTTTGTAACAGTGCCTGCGAACACAAAACGTTTTATTGCTGAAACTGTTGGTGTTGAATCTGAGCTAGAAGGTACCTTGAATGTGGGTAACCCAATTATCTATGTAGGTAAAGATTATAACGGTGATGGTATTGTTCAGCCACAAGACGAGATCTTATGTGTATCTAACCATTTAATTTATAAAAACTTCTGTAATATCAACAACCCTGAAGAAGGTGAGTACTGGGTTGTAGTTTATAATACGAATAAATCGTCTGTTGATGCTGTTGAAGAAACCTTTGAACTTGCTACAGCGGTTGTGTCTGATCAAGTAGCTTCTGGTGTGACAGCCAGCCTTCCTAGCAGTGATGGCCAAAACACAGTTGAAATGACTGTTAATTGGGATATGGAATTTGATTCAGACAGCGTTTACTACTCTTTGCTTGATGTGGGCACATCGGCCGTAAATCATGGCAACCTAGGCTCTATTCCATTTAAGCTTAACCGTGGCAATGATGTTGCTCATCTTGATGCGCCATATACTAGTGCAAAAGTGGGCGATATGGTGCCTTACACATTTGAAGTATTAGCGAATAACTCAGGTATAGATCGTGAGTTCTCACTAGAACTTGATATTCCTGCTGGTCTTGATATCAAAGCAGAAAATGTAATGGTTTCAACAGCATCTGAAATCAACGTTGAAATTGCTGATGGTAAAGTTATTGTAACGGGCACACAAGCGGATACCCGAGATGTAGAGCCAGATTACATCGTCACTGATAACATCACTGATGAAATGTGTCGTACGCCTGATTTTGGTAACTCAAACCCAGGCGGTTATGTCGACTTATCTGAGTTTGGCATTATGCCTATGCTTTCAGGCTTCGATGAAAGTAATCTATATAATTCACGAAGTGGTTATTCGTTACCAATAGCAAGCTTTTACAATGGCGCATTTGACACATTCAGTCTCTATAACAATGCTGATAATACAAATATCCAAAACTCGATAATTCAAATTCGTGGTATGGGGACAGTGAATACAGGCGGTAGTCGTTACTTCTACCCAGTACACAACCCATTCCCTTATGAGTCATTCCCTTATGAGAATATGGGGCCATTGTGGCGTGGCTGGGAGTTTGCAGAGAGCGGCTTATTACGTTCAGTAATGTCTGTGGGTTTATCGTCTAACGAAGGGATCTCACTTGCAAGTACAGCAACAGGTTGGGGTATTATTGAGTGGGATAACGCGTCAGATTACGACAACCCTGTTTATGATCGTGAAACGGGCCAATACACTTACACTAAACGTGATAACTCATTTGACTTCCAAGTGCTGTTTAATGCCAATACGCGTTTTGGTAAAGGTGAGCATGAAATTTATTATGCATACGACAACCTAGATTTTGGGTCAACTCGTCCAGCAGGCAGTATTGGTTTGCAAGGTTTCCGTGGTGCGCAATATCAGTATGGCCCACTTGAAGGTTATCGAGGTATCCAAATTGCCTACAATAATTTAGACGAAGTGATCAGTGATGGTTATGTTGTTTGTATGGATTATGTTGGCCCTGAGTCGTCACAATTTGAAGTAACAGCATGGGCTGAAGTAATGCCATCTGCGGTAGGTCAAACACTTGAAGTTGAAGCGAAAGCGACGATGTCTGGTTTAAATGACATGACTTCAACTGCAACATTAGCAATCCCAAGTAATATTACAGTGATTGCTCTTGAAGACATGGTTACCACAGAAGAAACACCTGTCAGCTTTAGTGTTCAGCACATTGATGAAAAGAACTCGAAGAATGAAATCTCGGTAATTTCTGATGATGTAAGCTACGAAGTTGATGGCGATACAGTAACTATTACACCAAATGAAAACTTCTCTGGTGAGACAGAAGTCACTGTAATGGTGTCTGATATTGAATACCCATCAGACGCAGCAAGCACAACCTTTATGTTAACAGTCGAGGCAGTAAACGACGCACCTGTTGTGGTTGTTGAAGCAAGTTCTCAGCAAGTCACTGAAGGCAGCGTTATTACCCTAGATGCCTCAGCATCTCATGATTTAGATAACGATGAGTTAACTTTCTCATGGCAAGGCCCAGGTACTATTGAAAGTCCAACATCAGCAATCACTGAAGTATCAGGTCTAACGGCTGGTGAGCATCAGTTTACCGTATTGGTAAGTGATGGAATTGAAGCGATGGAACTAGGAGTTGCTGTGACAGTAACGGCTGAAGAAACAACGGTCGTTCCTGAAGAAGAAGCGCAATCAAGCTCTGGCTCAAGCGGCTCTTTAGCATGGATAACAGTGTTATTAGCTGGTTTTGCTGGTCTTCGTCGCCGTATGAAACGAGACTAAACACTCCCTAAGTGTGTTATGTAGCAAAGGGCCTTCGGGCCCTTTTTTGTCATTGAGTAAATTAAATAATGGAATTTAATAACTAAAACTGAAAACCTATGTAGCAAAATGTACAAGCTATTTAATATTTCTTTCAGTATGTTAGTTTGACGATAGTAGATAAAATAAGTCATTTTACTGCGTTGTGTGGCAAAAAAATTATACAAAAATGTATGCAAACGCTATGATCGCCCCAGCACAGAAAGGGCTAAAAGAGTTTTAGTTTATTAAGTTAGTATAGTAGTCGTTTATTACGGCATTAAGGTGAGTTACGTTAATGAAAAGGTTGTTTGGTTCAATGTGTTGCTTAGCTGCATCAACTGCATTTGCGCAGGATGATGTTAAGCAGCCGCAATTGATTAAAAAGTCTACTTTTCATGCAAGCGTTACGCTAGGCTACGGTGGTATTGAAAACCCAGTACTTGATGCCGATGATGTTATTTCGCCAATTCTGCCAAGCTTGGCTTATTATGGTGATAGCTGGTATTTCGATGATTTTTCTATTGGTTACAGCTTATTTGAATCTGAGAAATTTTATATTGATTTACTGGGGCGCTTTAATGATGATGGCTTTTTCTTTGAGTTAGATGGGGTAGATAAACTCTACGCGACAGGTGTGGTTCGTTCTAGTTCAGGTCGACCTACAATTCCAAGTGCTTCACCAATTAACTTAACACCGATAGAGCGCAACCTTTCTTATATGGCTGGCTTTTCATCAGCTTTAAATATTTATGACGACATTTGGTTGAGTGCGGCATACGTGCACGATATAACCAATGTTCATAATGGCTATGAAATATTATTCAATGGCTACCAAGCATTTACACTGTTTTCCGGTATTGCTGGCATTGAGGCTGGTATAAACTACAAAAATGAAGAGTTAATTGACTATTACTACACGGTTAGTCCCACAGAGAGCAAAACTCGCTTATTAAGTTATAATTTAGAAAGTGCCACCAATTACTATTTAAAAGTAAGCTACGAGTATCCGATCAGTGATAATTTTAGTGTTGATTTCAAACTAAAGCACACTTGGCTTGATAGCAATTTAGCTAACTCACATATGATTAATAAAAATGGCTATTTCTCAGGTTTTACTGGTATTACATACCATTTTTAGGCCAACTGATTGAGATTTGAGCGCCGCCCGTTTCGAGGTTATTGGCTAAACCAATTTTACCGCCATGCCAGCTAGCAATACGATGCACTATATAAAGTCCTAATCCATAACCACTCGCCAATTTATCTCCTTCACCTTGTTTGAATGGTTCAATTAACGCATCAGCATTTATAGGCAAACCTGGTCCATCATCTGTGACGCTTATCAAGTAATTACCTGCTTTCTCTTCAGTGCTTATATAAATAGTGTTTTTTGCGTATTTTGTGGCGTTGATCAGTAAGTTTTGTACCGCGATTGCCATAAAGCTTGTTTCGCAAAAAGCAGCGTCAACCCCAAGAGTTGGAATAAATTTGAGTTCTTTGTATAAATCAAATTTAGCTATTTCCGTGTTGATCAGTTTAGTTAAGTTAACTTTCTCCTGATTAAACACACTTTGTTGATGCTCTAAACGAGCAAACGATAAATATTGTTCTAAGCGCAATTCAATCTCATCGATATCACGCTCTATTTGGCTACTTTCTAACGAATCTAGTTCTGCGATTGATAACGCAAATCGCATACGCGAGAGTGGGGTACGAATTTCATGAGAAATAATGCGGGATAAATCGCTATGAAGCTGCACAAATTTGTTGATACGCTCTGACATATCAGTAAAGGTGTTTGCAAGCGGTGCAATGGATGAATTTGGCTTTATATCGAGCTCTATTCGTTGCGGTTTTTTGCTGAAGCGGTAGGCTGCACGTTGCAATAAGCTCAAATCACGAAACACTGGGCGTATAAACAATAAAATCATCACACCAAGCAAAAAATAAAAGGCGAAAAAAGCAAACCAGTCAGTTTTTGCGTGTGAAATCAGGTTAATGGGGCCAACTTTTTGAATGCTACCATTACTGCCCTTGAGATATATAAATTGCTGATTATGCTCAGTGACACTGATAATACCGTCTTGATTAAACGTGTTGAGCAAAGAATCAGGCAATGCAATTTCACTTATGCTTAGGCTACTGATCCGCGAGTCTTTTTGCTCTGCTATTTGCGTGAGTTCAGCAACACTAATTTGTACACTCGGCACATGCTTAGAAAAAAACTCATTATAAAGCTGACCGAACGCAAGAACTAAAGCAATTAAGCTTACTGTGATAATCAGGTAAAGCTTAAAAAATTGCTGCTTCATAGTTTTGAAATATCCAAACTGTAGCCTTTGCCTCGCACCGATTTAATATCCAACGAATTTTTGTGGCTGCTTATCGTATCTTTGAGTTTTTTACGTAATCGGCTCACTTTTAAATCTATAGCGCGGTCTAGTCCGTCATACTCACGGCCAATGACATGTTTAAACAGCACTTCGCGAGAGACTGGCTGTGGCATATTCTTCGCTAGATAGGCGATAATATCAAATTCACTCTCGTTTAGGTTCAGAGCAGTATTATGAAAGTAGATATCACGCTTTTTACTGTCTATGCGTAAACAGTCGCTGTGATCTGAAAAGTTATCTTGGTTTACAGTGTGGGCGATGATTGTTTTAATTTTCGCTAATAATAGCTCAGGTTTAATGGGCTTTATTAAGTAGTCGTAAGCACCTAAGTTTAGGCCTTTAATTTGTGATTGCACTGAGTCTAAAGCTGTTAAAAAAATAACAGGACAGGTGTATTTTTCTTTTAGTTGTGAAATTAATTCAAAACCATTGCCATCAGGTAACATCACATCACAGATAATCAATGAGGGAATAAAGGTAATTTCACTACTACGGTAATCTTCAGCTGTATTAAATACATCAATGGTATAGCCGTGTTTTAATAAAAATGTTTGAATTAAATTGGCTAGTTTCACATCATCTTCAATTAAAAAAATATGCTGCATCATAAACTCCAGCCAAAGCGCCGCTTTATACGGTAATCTTTGGCTTCATAGCTAACTATTGAGAGACGCTGCTGTTTAACAACGTTGCTGCTCAAAGGGTTAATTAACTTAACGGTAAGAGGGTATTCTGTTTTGATTAAAAACTGTTTGGCTATTAATCCTGTTTGCGTGTAGCACTGAGTGTAATGAGGGCGTTGGGTTACTTCTAAACAAAGTTCTTCATAAGGAGCAACTCGAAAATGAACTTGCACATTAAACTCGCAGGCTTTTTGTTTTGCTTCTGTCACACAGACTGTTGGTGAAACTTTAAAAAAGACCTGTTCAGCTTTATCTTCAGCTTGAGAGTAACAGCAAAAACAAAAAAGCAGAGCCGCCCAGCTTAATCGGTTTATCATTTAACCAAGTCCCTGAGCGATTGGTCGTCTAAATTTCAAAGCAATATTTACCATTAAAAACAGATGAAACCATTCAAAATCATAGTGAGTATTCATTTATTTACCGCTTATTATCATTATTATTTATGCAGTCTATATGAGTTATTTCATGATAAAAAAGCGCGCTTATCATACCTCATTTATTTCATTAGCTACAAATTGCCTTACATTAAAGCTTGTGTTTCAGAGTTTTTTGTAGTGCCTCGTTCAGATCTTTATTAGCTTGTTGTTTTAAAAGATAAAGTGAATTTATATTTGTTTTTATGTAATAATTTTTCACTATATAAATGCGCTATTAGTTTTTACTATTCACGCTTATTTGTTAATTGTTTCGTACAAATTGATACAATTTGGTGCGCGCTCTGAAAGTAATTAGACTTTCACAACGTTAATATAGAAAATGATACTCAACAGATTCGACCTCTGTGTGCTTTTTTTCTGATAGTATAGATAGGTTATAAGTAGTTTAAGCAGTGAACAAATATGTTAAGTCCTTATTATCAGCAGCATGCTGATTACGTTTCTATCTCACGCGAGCAAGGCTGTCGCTTTGCTAAGTTAGTGGCGGATGATTTCAATCCGTTACACGATAAAGATGCTAAAAAGTTTTGTGTGCCGGGCGATTTACTTTTTTCGCTGGTTTTAAACCGCTATGGTATTAGTGAAAAAATGGAGTTCACTTTTGCTGGTATGGTTGATGAAAATTCAAAGCTGACTTTTCCTGAAGGTGCTGATGAATTTGCTATCACCGATGGCGAAAAAGTGATGCTAAAAGTAAAGCGTGAAGGGGCTGTTAGCCAATGTCCTGAGTTAACAAATAGCTTAATAAAAAACTATGTTGAGTTTTCTGGTACTACCTTCCCACATGTCATCATTCCATTAATGGGCAAGCAAGATGTGATGATCAACCCAGCCCGCCCAATGGTGATTTACGAATCAATGTTGATTAACCTTGACCGCCTTGATATCAGTGCACCTGAATTAGAGTTTGCTGAGCCTGATTTTGAGTTTACTGGCAAACGCGGAAAAATTACGCTTCGCTTCAACCTGTTAGAAAATGGCGAAAAAGTAGGGTCGGGTGAAAAGCACATGCTTGTATCTGGCATTCGTGATTATTGCCAAACAACGGTTGATGACCTAATTAGTTTTTATAATCACCGTAAAGAGTCACTTAAACCAGCGTAATCTTTACAATTACGACAAAGGGCGCTTATTGCGCCTTTTTTGTTGCTGATGTTCCGCGTACAATAGCGTTTTTATAGCTAAATATACTTCAGACTATGTCAGTAGCGACCTTTTCAGAGTTAAATCTTGCACCTGCATTGCTAACAGCCTTGCAAGAAGAGAATTATCACACACCCACAGCAATTCAAGCGCAAACCATCCCACTTATTTTAGCGGGTGCAGATGTAATGGGCAGCGCACAAACTGGTACGGGTAAAACCGCTGCCTTTGTTTTACCACTACTGCACAATTTGTTATCTGCTGAAGTACTCCCTGATGCTGTTAAAGTCCTAATTTTAACGCCAACCCGAGAGCTCGCACAGCAAGTCTTTGCAAGTGTAGAGCGTTATGCTGCGCATACTGAAATAAAAGCGGCACTGGCTTATGGCGGCGCTAGTATTGGACCACAAATTAAAGCCATAAAAGGGGCGCAGGTTGTTGTTGCAACTCCGGGGCGTTTACTTGATCATCTGATCAAAGGCAGTATTAAACTTTCTAGTATTAACGCCTTGGTATTTGATGAAGCTGATCGCATGCTTGATATGGGGTTTATTGACGAGATAAAACGTATCTTGCGTCATGTGCCGAAAGAACGCCAAACCTTACTTTTTTCAGCCACATTTGATGACAGTATCTTTAAGCTTAGTAAGCAGTTACTAGATGATCCTAAACTAGTTGAAGTGAATAAACGCAACTCGGCAGCGGTTGAAGTTGAGCAACTAGTTTATGCGGTTGATGAAGACCGTAAACGTGAGCTGGTGTCACACATGATTGGCATGAAAAATTGGCAGCAAGTACTGATATTTACCCGAACTAAACAAACTGCTGATGTGCTTGCTAAAGAAATGTGTAAAGATGGCTTAAAAACCGAATCAATTCATGGTGATAAAAGCCAAGGGGCGCGAGATAAAGCATTACAAAACTTTAAATCTGGTGTAACTCGGGTATTAGTCGCGACTGATGTGGCCGCTCGCGGCCTTGATATTGCCTCTTTAAAATATGTCATTAACTATGAGCTACCTTATGTGGCTGAAGATTATGTGCATCGAATAGGTCGTACAGGTCGTGCTGGCGAAAAAGGGTTAGCGTTGTCGCTAGTTAGCATTGATGAACAATGGTTATTAGATGAAATAGACATTTTACTGGGCACCAGACTTACTCCTCAGTGGTTACCTGGGTATGAGCCTGATTTAACGAAAGAACCTAAAAACATAAGCAAAAACACTAATAAAGCTCGTCGCTCGCGAGATAAAAAGCGTATTTTGGGTCAAAAAAGTATGAGACACCGTAAAAAGTGACGTATATTTATACTATCCACTGACTAAAATAAGTGTGTAGTATGTTAGAAGTTAATAAATGGTCATTTTGTCAGCCTGACAACCAGTTTTCTTTGCAAAAATGGCAAAAAACAGTCGATTTAATGACCGAGTTATTCTCAGCGCCTGCAGGCTTTATTGTTCATAAGACAGATGAAGCATACCGCATAATTGTTTCTAGCGAACAACGAGAAAACCCTTACCATGCTGGAATCGAGTTAGCCATTGACGACAATATCTTTTGCAAAAAGGTATTAAAAGATATGGCTCCTTTATACATTCCACAAGTTAGTCTAGATAATCAATGGGATGATTGTCCACTTACTGTCGATGGCGTTGAATCCTATTTAGGTGTGCCTATAACTTGGCCGAACGGGGAACCGTTTGGTACTTTTTGTGTAATGGATTTTAAGAAAACTGATTATCAGCATAGTCTTTTAGAACTCATCGAACAGCTTAGGGATATGGTGGAAGATGATTTAGCTCTACTTGATAATTTCACCCAAATGCGTGAAATTGCGATGCTAGACCCCCTCACAAATATTTATAATCGCCGCGCACTCAATTTACTTTGCCAACATAAATTAAATCTTGCCGCCCGGTTGGGCTTTAATATCTGTTGTTTGTTTATCGATATAGATAACTTTAAACCACTCAATGATAAGCATGGTCACGAAGTAGGAGATAAAGCACTGATATGTCTGGCTGATACATTGAAGCAATATCTACGAGAGGCTGATATTATTGGCCGCTTAGGAGGAGATGAATTTATTGCGGTTCTGCAAGTGAAAAGTAACGACTGTATCGAAGCGATTAGCTACAAACTTAATGAAGCGTTTAAAGAAAACCTTAAACATATGGCAATACCTGAACTTAATTTGAGTATAGGCTCAGGTATTGTAGCTCAACCTAAAGAAACATTTGCTGAGCTATTAAAGCGGGCTGATGAAGATATGTATGAGAAAAAGCAAGCCTCTAAACTTGCCCGCTAAGCTATTTGCTTTTCAGCTAGGTTTAATTCCATGGTTGCTTTAAGTAAACGGTAAAGGTTAATTGACGCATCAATTTCTTCTTTACGGTTGGTTAAGCTCTCAATATTTAAACCTAGCGGTAAATCTAAATGCGCACAGCTTTGTAAAATTAAATCGAGATTCTCACGGCAAATACGCACTGATTCACTCAATGTATTTGCAGAATCTAACATGCGGTATTTGGTAGCCTCAGGTACCGAAATACCTAGCCACTCCATAAATTCTAAGGTTTTTTCACCACCACAAGGGGTAAACGTTAGAATAATGCGTTTTGGTGTTGTGCCTTGTGCTTTACAGCTACGGGCATAGCTGGTGATCAAATCAATCGTAGCTTGCGCATTGTAAACGGCTTGCGAGATGAAAAACTTACAACCTTGTGCTGTTTTTTCAACTAAGCGCTCATGTTCATTGCGTTTGCTAGCGTGACGTTCGGCAATGGTAACGCCACCTAAAAACACATCACTGCTTTGCTTTGCAAGCGATTTATATGCATCAGGAAGGCTTAGTTTGATATCGCCATGAGATGATGGACTACCCACTAACACTAAGTTTTTTAATTCGAAGTCGTTACGTGTTTCGTTTAACCACTCGGTAAATTCTGCTTCACCACGCTGGGCTACGCTCTTATATGTGATCACATCAAGTTGCGACAAGCTGCGCAGTAATTGGCTGTATTCACGTGGATCCACCGTTTCTTTAAATGGAAAAGGGCGTGGCTTTGCAATACGGCTACTCTCATCTTGAATGTCGTAAATAATCACGCCATCGTATTCAATTTCGTGTAAACGACCAAGTAGCTTCTGAGCAATGGTCTCAAGCTGTGCTTTATCAGTACTTGACTTTGGTGGTGTGGTACCAATTAGGTAGACGCCTTGATTGGTGTCTTCAATTTTCTCTTGTAATGATAAAGCCATAATCCTCATTCCAGCTCGTGCTAATGTCTATGACAAATAATATAGCAGCCATTTAGACGTCTAGATAGATTTTTTTCTTGAAAGTTTTTCAATGACTATGAATTTTACTCAAGTTTAAAGCTGAGCGTTTCGCAAAATTGACACACCTGTTTACATAAATTATTGCGCTGACCCTCATATTTTCTGGCGCTTTGATGCATAATCAAGCAGCAATGATTATGAGAAAAATAACTAACAAGGGAACATTATGAAATTTAGATTATTAGCAACCAGTGTTGCTGTAACACTGGCGCTGAGTGGCTGCGCAAGTAACTCACAGTCAACTATGGTTAAAGAAGTCGAAATTGAGCAGCGAGTCAGCCAAGGTGATAACCGTGTATTTAGCCAAGATTACCTATTAGAAGAGCTTGAAAACGGCCTTCGCGTGATGGTCGTTAAAACGGATTACCCAGATGTTGTGTCACTGCAAATTCCGGTATCGGTTGGTTCACGAAATGAAGTTGAAGCAGGTAAAACCGGTTTTGCCCACTTCTTTGAGCATATGATGTTTAAAGGCTCTGAAAAATTCCCGCAAGATGTGTATTCAGATATTTTAAAGAACTCGGGTGTTGATAATCGCGCGTATACGACCAACGATTACACGAACTATCACTTAAACTTCTCAAAAGAGCACTTAGATAAAGTACTTGAAATCGAAGCTGATATTTTCCAAAACCTGACATACAGCGAAGAGCAGTTCCGCACCGAAGCGCTGACTGTAAAAGGTGAGTATTTAAAGAATAATGCTAGCCCAATTCGTAAGTTACTTTCTGCAGTTCGTAACGAAGCATTCGAAAAGCATACGTATAAGCACACTACAATGGGCTTTTTCGAAGACATTGAAGCAATGCCTGATCAAATGGCGTACGGTAAAGAGTTTTTCGCTAAATTTTATAAACCAGAATATGTATCTTTAGTCATTGTTGGTGATGTTGATCCACAAGAAACCATGGCGATGGTGAAAAAGCATTGGGGTAACTGGAAAAAAGGCGATTACCAAGCAGACATTCCTGTTGAGCCGAAGCAAAAAACAGCAAAATATGTACATGAGAAAAATGATGGTTTACCAGGCCACTGGTTGCTTGTGTCATACAAAGGCACGGCATGGGATCCTACTCAAAAGGACCGTGCAGCTCTTGATTTGATCTCACAGCTTTATTTCTCTAACAACTCAGCACTTTATCAAGATCTTGTAGTTGATAAACAAATTGCCAGCCAAATGTTTACCTATAACCCAGATACTAAAGATCCAGGTTTATTACATGTTTTTGTAAAAGTAGAGAACGAAGCGGACCTTGCTAAAGCCCGTGATGCGATTAACCGTACTTATGCACAAGCACGTACTGAGCTTGTTGATGCACAAAAGTTAGCGGATTTAAAATCAAACCTAAAATACTAATGCCTGTCAGTTAAGAGCTGACAGGCATTTTTTTGGGCTTTCGTTCAGGGTACCGACTGGGCCTCTTTTTCACA